>CAYPAZ010000159.1:0-6020 GCA_964408835.1 uncultured Anaerolineaceae bacterium | reverse complement strand
CGACGGGCCGACCGGGTCCGGCCGCCCGAAGACGCCGCCAAGCCGCGCGGAGCCCACCCCGATCGCTACCAATAGCACCAGGAACCCCAGGCCCGCCGCGACATCACGGAGCCGCATCGGACTGCACCTCTCCTGGAACCCGGATCAGGTATCGGATCGCCGGGCTCCCGAATTGGTCTCGTTCCACCGCCACCACCACCAGGTCCCCGGGCCTCAGCTCCGCCAGTGACACAACAGCGGCGCCCAAGACCGTCACCGAGTCCGCGGAGTACCTCTGCTCCCTCCCCGAAGCGTCCCGGACCGCGATGCTGTCGCCGATCTCGGTGACCGTGCCCAGGTAGTCCGCGGCGCCCGGCAGGTTCGCGACCGGGCCCGAGATCGAGCCCGTCGCCGGCGGCTCATCCAGTGCGTTCAGATACCCCACCGCGAAGCCGACGAACGCCACGGCGAGTGCCAATCCCGCCGCCGCGACGAACAGGGAACGGGGCACGGTTCAGTCGCCCAAGAGTGTGCTGAAGCCCAGCGCGGCCACTTCTTCGACGTACTGGCTGCGCCAGCCCGGGTCGGGGACGGGATGTCCGTGTTCCCGGAACCACCGGTGATACAGCAGGTATTCCTCTTCCAGCCGCAACCGCCACGAGTCCTCTTCCTTGAAGAGGTCCGGGTCAACTTCGTCAAGCCGCTTCTGCATGTCGTCGTAATCGACTTCGATCTCTTCCTTCCAGTACTCGGCCAGGTAGTCGATCGACTCTTCAAGGTTGTGCCGGCACTCCTCCATCAGGATGGTCATCATCCCGACTTCGTTCGTTAGGCGACCGTTGACGCGGAACTTCCGTGCGCACGGCTCACACACCACCACGAGCTTCCGCGCGTCGCAGTCCGTCTTGTCGACGCACTCCTTGCAGCGAAGCGCGAACTCCGCGGCGTCGCTGTTGCGCGTGAAGCCCACGACCATTTCCTCGCCCATGGCCGCGCACGCCTGGCACGTAAGTGTGCCGGCGAGGATCTCGTTGATGGTCTTATCCCAGTCCAACTGCACGCGTTCCTCCGTGTGCCCGAGGGCTACACATCACGAGTATACCAACCCGCTTGGCCCGGCATCTCTTCGACCCCAACGGTAATCCTTCGCAGCGAATCCGCCCCGCTCCTGCGGAGCTCCTCCACCAGCCTGCCTGCAAGCCACTCCGCCAGCCGTTCCGCAGTCGTGTTATCGACTGGCAGGACCGCCACATCCCGCTTCGGAAACACATACCGCAAACCACCGAACCCGACCTCCCAAGAATCCTCGCCCTCGGAGATCTCCAGCACACGGCTCTCACGCTGCAGCAGGAACTTGTGGTCAATCTCGTCGCAGAGGGCTTTGGTCTTCTTCTTGAGGTCCCCGAAGTCCCACACCCAGGAGTCCTCGGTGAGCTCTCCCTCGAGTTCGACCACCACCATGTAGTTGTGGCCGTGTAGTGGTTCGCAGGTCCCGGCGAATGTGGCCATGTGGGCCGAGGCGAAGTGGAGACGGTTGCGCTCTACGCTGACGCGGCGGGTTTCCATAGAGCCATCGTATCCGCGCGCGCTCTCAGTCGATAACCGCAACGTCGCCGAGTTCGCGAACGTACCAGTCGCCCTCTTCCTGCCAGCCCCGCGACACCAGCGTCCCCGGCCAACCTGACCGGTGCACGTAGAGTCTCAGCATCCCGTCGATTGCCGCCGAGCGGGCCGCGACCGTCGCCAGGAACAGGTCGAGCCCGCGGCCTTCGTAGCCCGGCGCCAGCCGGCAATCACTCAGTTCGGCCTCCATCGAGTTCCGGCGCTGGATCCGCACCGCCCCGACGATTTCGTCACCATCCACCGCCACCGTGATCGAAGCCGGTGCAGCGTCGATCCCCAGTCCCGCGAGCGCGGCCTCGTCCCCGTGCCGCCCGGGCCGGCAGGTGAGAAGCCGTACGCGTTTTTCGAACGTGAGCGCGGTCCACTCCCGCAGCATCCCGTCCACTCCCGCCGGTCGCCGCTCGCGGGAAACGACGCGGTAACCCCAGCGCTCGAAGAGCGCATCGAGTCCGAGTTCCTCCGGCCCCTCGAACCGGACGAGCCTGATGCCGGAGTCCTGCGCTGCGCGCTCAACAGCCTCGGTGAGCGCCCGGCCCGCGCCAGGCTGGAGGCTCGCTAGCGCCGAGATCCAGTAGATCCCGTCTCTCTCCCAGGCCCGGCACGCCCCGGCTGGCCTGTCACTCCGCTCTGCCAGAAAGAACAACGAGCCCGTTTGGAAGTGCGTCCGCACCGTTTCCACCGGCATCCACCGAGAGACATCGTAGAGGTCGCGATGCTCGTCGAACGCGCGAGTGATCACCCCCGCGACCGCCGCGTCGTCTTCCGGCCTCGCGGTGCGGACGTTGAAACCCCCTGAGCTAGCCACCCAGTGACTGTACAGCCGGTATCGGGCGATCGCTCGTGCGGTACTCGCGTTTGCCCTGCTCCAACAGATCGCCTCCCCGGCAGTCGTTCACGACGATCACCGGGAACTCTTCCACTTCGAGCCGTCGGATGGCCTCCGTTCCGAGGTCTTCGAACGCAACCACCTCCGCACTCCTGATGTGGCGGTTGAGCAGAGCTCCGGTGCCTCCAACTGCGATGAAGTACACGGCGTGTGCGTCTTTGATGGCCTGGCGCACTGCCGGTCCCCGCCCGCCTTTGCCGATAATGCCCTTCAGCCCGAGTCCCAGCATCCGCGGCGTGTAGGGGTCGAGCCGCATCGCCGTTGTCGGACCCGCCGACCCGATGACTGCCCCCGGCCGTGGAGGGGTGGGCCCGACGTAGTAGATCACCTGCCCCGAAAGGTCGACGGGCAACGGTTCTCCAGCGTCCGCCATGGCGATGAGACGCTTGTGCGCCGCGTCCCTCGCCGTGTAGATCACCCCGGATATCCGGATGTGATCGCCGGCCGAGAGCCCCTCGATGACCGCGTCGTTCAACGGAGTCGTGATCGCCTTCGTGTCACTCATACTGCCCTCGATTCGACTGCTGCACCGGTCAGTTCCTTGCTCATCGTCACGAAGTGCACCGGGAATTTGGTCGGCTCTTCCGCCGGGAACGGCGCGGTGCCCGTCTTCTGATAGCCGAACCTGCGGTAGAACGCTGTCAGCTCCTCCCGCACGTTCACGTAAGTGATGTCCATCGCGCCGCACCCCCGCTCGATGGCGAACCGCTCCGCCTCGGCCACCAGTGCCGCCCCCAGCCCCGCCTTCTGCCGCCCGGGGTCCACCGAGAGCATGCCGAAATACCCCCGCCCGGCCTCCGCCCGCACCTCGACGCAGCCCGCCAGGTCACCCGCCTCGTCCACCGCGACGATGAAGGCATGGTCGCGGATGATCCGGCCGACCTCCCCTTCGTCCGTCCGGTCGCCAATCTTGAAGAAGTCCTCCACGCGGTAGGCAGCGTTCACGATGCGCGTGACGGCGGGAATATCGGCAGTCGTCGCCAGCCTGAACGTGTAGCTCACAGCCGCTTCCCCATGGTGTGGAGTGTGTGCGGGATATCGATCGCCCAGTGGTCCGGCCCGAACAGTCGCGTATCGAGCGTGGAGTAGCCTTCGGCCGCGTAGTACTCGACCAGTCCCATCTCCTCGATCGTCGTGAGCACCATCTCCGAGTAACCACGCTCCCGCGCCAGCTCCTCCGCCCTCCGCAGCAGCAGGCGCCCGATTCCCGAGCGCATCGCGGCCGGCCGAATCGCCGCCACCCCGAAGTAGAGCTTCTCCGCTCCCACCGGTTTCATCCCGGCTGCGTAGCTCCAGTCGACATCCAGCGACGGCTTGATGAGCGAGCACCCGACGAGTTCGCCTGCGTCCGTTTCGGCCAACAGGAACTGGCCCGAACCCCCCGCCTCTTCCCGCAGCATCGGCGGGTCGGTCCGCGGCCCGTGCATGAACGGATAGATGGTGTATGCCTCGTTCACGAGGTCGGCCAGCGCGTCGTAGTCCGCACCCTCCGGCGGAACCTGCCTCACTGCGATCGTCGAGATATCGGTGCTCATCGCGCCTCTAGATCACCGCCTGCTTCGTCCGCGCGCTGTGACACTGGATGTTCACGGCAACGGGAAGCGCGGTGATGTGCGTCGGATACGTCTCCACGAACACGTCCAGCGCGGTTGTGCTCCCGCCCACCGCCTGCGGACCGACACCGAGCGCGTTTACCGCCTCGAGCAGTTCGTCCTCAAGCTCCGCCACCTCCGGGTCCGGGTGGCGCGATCCGATCTCGCGGAACAGCGTGTGCTTCGCGATCGTCATCGCCTTCTCCGCCGTCCCGCCGATGCCCACGCCGATCACGAGCGGCGGGCACGGGTTGCCACCCGACATGTCGACCGTCTCGCAAACGAAGTCCACGACCGCCTTCTTTCCCATCCCCGGGAGGAAGTTCTGGTAGCGCGACATGTTCTCGCAGCCGCCGCCCTTCGGCATGAAGTAGAGGTGGATCTGGTCCCCCGGCACGATCTCGGTGTGGATGACGCCCGGCGTGTTGTCGCCAGTGTTCTCCCGCGTGCTGAACGGGTGCCCGGCGATGGATTTCCGCAGGTACCCCTCGCCGTATCCGCGGCGGATGCCTTCATTGATCGCGTCGATGAGGTATCCGCCGGTCACGTGCACGTCCTGCCCCAGTTCGACGTGCACCACCGCCGTCCCGGTGTCCTGGCACAGCGGCAGCATCCGGGTCCTTGCGATTTCGGCGTTCTCCAGGATCTCATCGATGATCTGCACCCCCAGCGGCGAACGCTCGGTGTCCTTCGCCGCCCGGATCGCCCCCTCAACGTCTTCGGGCAGGAAATGCGTCGCCTCCACAGCGAGCCGGGCAATAGCCTCGGTAATCGCGCCGGCTTCGACTTCTCGGATTCCCATTCCTGCCTCCAAGCGTGTTGGCATCATGCGCTCGTCGTCACCGTCCATACAACCGCGGATCGAGGAAGGGCTCAAGCCACCGTCGGAGAGTCAGCCCTTCCGGGAACCACGTCCGTTGGCGCTGACCGTAACTCCAGATCAGCAACCGCTCCCACGTCATGAATACCCGGAACCGGTCGGCGAAGCCCGGCGCCTCAGGGTGGACCCCGCGGTACGCTGACATAAATGCGCGCTGCTCATCCATGCCCAGCTGCTGATAAAGCCCCAGGCTCCGGCAAAGATCCGCCTCCGGGTGCCCGATCTCCGCGGTCATCCAGTCGACCACTCCGCTCACCGCCCACCCCTGGTCACCCCGCTTCATCACTGTGTTGTTCGCTGAGTAGTCGAGGTGGATCACCGTCGGCGTGAACGACGCTTCGAACGCTGCCAACGCTTGCTCCAGGATGCCGTGCACCCACGCCACATCCTCATCGGTCGTCGCGTCCGAAGCCCGGTGGCTGTCTTCAAGCAACCGTTCGATGGTCCGCCGCACATACTCCCCGTACGAGATCGAGACTGGAGTCAGGCCACGGTCCGCGCGGTCGTAGACTGCCGGCTCGGCGAACGTCACCGTGTGGAGCGCCGCCAGCGCAGAGCCGAGCGCCGCGGCCTGCTCCTGGCGTTCGGCCCTCGAGAACTCGTGACCGGCCTCCCGCACCATGGACACCCCTGGCACCCTCGGCGTAATCGCCCAGTTCCACCCAAAGATCGCTTCGCTCTCCTCCAGCAGGTAGGGCCATGGCACCGGCGGCCCTGTCTGGCTCTCGTGCACCAGTCGAGCGAACAGCTGCTCTTTCTGGAACTGCCAGTCGTCATTCCCCTCCGCGTCCCAGTGAGGTGCACCCCGGAACACGTATTCGCCCGTGCTCGTGGTGAGCATGATGTTCTGTCCAAAAAGCCCGCCCACAGCCGGTTCGGCTGCTATCAGACGCCCCAGCCCGAACCGATCCAGAGCGGCCTGCAGCTGCTCGTCGGAGATCACTCCGAGCCGCTTCGAATACTCCCGGCTCGCCATGACGCTCTCCTGGAACCCCTCCGCCAAAGTCCGGCCGGATCAGTTCAGCAGCTTCAGATCGGAAGAGCACTCTGAACTCCAGTC
>CAYPAZ010000158.1:0-6027 GCA_964408835.1 uncultured Anaerolineaceae bacterium | reverse complement strand
CCTCTCCCGGCTGAGCCTGAACGATGCCTCGCTCGTCTATCAGCCTGAGTCGTCCGTCGCCCTGGGCTTCGGCTTCCGTTGCGGCTTCCTGGGCCTCCTCCACCTCGAAATCGTCACCGAGCGGTTAGAACGCGAGTACGCGCTCAGCCTGCTCACCACCGCCCCGAGCGTGGAGTACGAAGTGCGGCTCACCACCGGCGAGGAAATCGTCATCGACAACCCGGCCGAACTCCCCGATCCCTCGAAGATCGAGCAGATCCGCGAACCGTGGGCCCAGATCGATGTCATCACCCCGAGCCGCTACATCGGCCAGGTCATGGAACTCGTTACCACCCGCCGCGGCGACTTCAAGCGAATGGAGTACCTCGAGCCCGAGAACGATGTCGCTCAGGGCGAAGCCCGCGTGCTCCTCGAATACGACATCCCCATGGCCGAGATCCTGGTCGACTTCTACGACCAGCTGAAGGGCTCCACGAGCGGCTACGCGAGCCTGGATTACCACCTGAGCGAGTACCGCCCCGCGGCACTCGTGAAGGTCGATATCCTCGTGAATGCCGCGCCCGTCGACGCACTCTCGCTCATCACCCATTCGAGCAAAGCCGCCCGCGAGGGCCGGCTCCTGGTCACGCGGTTGAAGGACCTGATCCCCCGCCAGATGTTCGACGTGCCGATCCAGGCAGCTGTCGGGGGCCGCATCGTCGCCCGGGAGACCATCAGGGCCCTCCGCAAGAACGTCCTCGCCAAGTGCTACGGAGGGGACATAACGAGAAAGCGCAAGCTTCTCGAAAAGCAGGCCGAGGGCAAGAAGCGAATGAAGCGCGTCGGCAACGTGGAGATCCCCCAGGAAGCCTTCATGGCCGTCCTCAAGCTCCGCGAAGACTGAGCCCCGCGGAGCCCGGGTGCCCTACTTCTTGTTCCGGTACAGGTACATCGTGATCGGCCCGGCGATAGCCACAATCAGCGCAGCCCAGCCGAACACCCATGCAAGCTCGGCCGCCTGCGGGTCGCCCGCCATGAGACCACGCACGGCGGTGGCCAGGTGGCTGATCGGGTTCACTTCAACGAACGCCTGCAGCCATCCCGGCATCGTCTCCGGCTCGACGAAGATGTTACTGATGAATGTGACCGGGAACATGATCATCATGCTCATGTTCATTAAGGACTCCGGCGTCCGCATCACGAGCCCGAGGGCGATCCAGATCCAGGAAACGCTGAAGGCGAACACCAGCACCAGCCCTACTCCCAGCACGACCCCGATCAGCCCGCCGTCGGGCCGGAACCCCAGGATGATGCCCAGCGTCACGATCACGGTCCCGGCGATGGTGTAGCGCACAGCGTCGCCAAGTAGCGCCCCGATGAGCACTGTCGGTTGCCAGATCGGCAACGTCCTCACCCGGTCGAACACGCCCTTCTGCACTTCTTTGTTCAGCGTCTGGCCGGTGTACATCGTGATCATGATGATGGTCTGGACCACGATGCCGGGGAGGAGGAACTGCAGGTAACCCTTCGTGGAACCCGCTATCGCCCCACCGAAAAGGTACGTGAACATCACCACGAACAGGATCGGGAACATCGTCACGTCCAGCAGTTGCTCCGGGACGTGCTTGATCTTCAGCAGCGCTTTCCAGCCGAACGTCGTCGATGTCGAAACGATCCCTGGCCGCGCCGGGCGCTTGCCGTTCGCGAGCGCTTGCCGGAGCGGCTCGCTCACGACGGGCCGAAGGGCGTGTTCTGGGGCGGTCATGCGGCATCCTCCTCTTCCGCGGCTGCATCGGCTGAGCCGTCCTCCGCGGGATGTCCCGTCAGCGCGAGGAACACCTCATCCAGGCTGGGCTGGCCGAGCGAGAACTGCGTGACGTCGATTCCTGCGCGGCTGAGTTCCCCGAGGGCCTCGGCCGCGCGAGCAGGGTCCGAAACGCTTGCTGAGAGTGCGGCGGGGTCCGGGGCAAGTGTCACCGGCACGCCCAACCTCGCCTCCAGCGCGTGCGCGCCCCGGGGGCGATCGTCCGGGTCCCGGAACCGCACATGAAGGGAACCGGCGCCAACGGACGCTTTCAACTCGTCCGTTGTCCCTTCCGCGATTACGCGGCCGTGGTCGATGATGGCGATCCGGTCGGCAAGCTGGTCAGCCTCGTCGAGGTATTGGGTGGTCAGCAGAACTGTCGTGCCGCCTTCCACCAGTGCCCTGACGATCTCCCAGACCTGGTTGCGGCTGCGCGGGTCAAGTCCGGTGGTCGGCTCGTCGAGGAACAACAGCGCCGGGGTCACCACGATGCTCGCGGCGATGTCGAGCCGGCGCCGCATCCCGCCGGAGTAGGTCCGGACCAGCCGTCCGCCGGCGTCTGCTATGCCGAAGGCTTCCAGCAATTCGGACGCGCGCACTCGCGCATCTCCGCTTCGGAACCCCAGCAGCCGGCCGAGGAAAATCAAGTTCTCCATCCCCGTCAGGTCGTCGTCAACCGAAGCGAACTGCCCGGTCAGGCTCACCTGGCTTCGGACTTCGTCGGCCTCTTTGACGATGTCGTAGCCCAGCACTCGGGCGCTGCCCGAGTCCGGCTTGAGCAGAGTGGCCAGCATTCGGATCATCGTGGTCTTCCCGGCCCCGTTTGGGCCAAGGAACCCGTAGACGCCGCCTGCCCGGACCTTCAGGTCGATCCCGTCGACGGCGCGGGTCTTACCGAAGTGCTTCACAAGTCCCTCGGTTTCAATGGCGTAAGGGAACTCAGTTCTCAAGTGCGCATCCTCCTGGGCTTGCGGGGCTTCGCGCGGTGCCAGCTCAGCCGGCGATCTCGCCATCTCGATGGTGGACTGTTCCCTCAGGGGAGAGACAAGCCGTCCCCGGGAAGGCTTTGGCGCGCTCGCGGAGCGCGCCCCGTGGATCGACCTTACCCGGTGGGCCGGGCTTCGGGGAGCCCGCTACTGCCGCTCTCCTGACAGGTCATGTCATCAACCGAAAGGCGGAGCCAACGGACGGATCGGGATCCGGAAACGTGCTCGAAACTCGGCTCTGCTAACGTTCCGCCATTCCCGGCCCACCCCGGCCAGCGCAGGAGACCTCCCAAGTGTCCATCAAGGCGTTCGTCCTCATCGTCGTCGACCCCGCCCGCACCCTCGATGTCTTCAACCACCTCAAGGCCGTCGCAGGCATCTCCGAGGTCCACCAGGTCATGGGGCCCTACGACATCGTCGCCGTCATCGACGTGCCCAACCTCACCGACGTCCCTTCGGTCATCTCCAAGAACATCCGTGCCGTCGAGGGCATCGAATCCACAACCACCTGCGTCACCTTCCCCGAAGCCAACGGCGGCTGAACCCGACCTTCGTCCCTCGCTCCTGCGACCAAAGACCGATGCGCCCGCGCATCCCGGCGCGCCAGGCTATGCCCGTGAACGAAGACAGGCTCCTCCACCACATGCGAGTCGCCTCAGCGGTCCTCTTCGCTCTCGCGTTGGCGCTGCTGGCTGGCTAGCCGCAACTAGAAGATCGGGCCTGCGTCTTTCTCTTCCTCCACGTCTCCCAGCGCCACGTCCTTCTCCAGCAGTCCCGCTGTCGCCATCAACCGCCTGCGCATACCGCTCAGTGCCGCATCGTCGGCGCCGGCCAGCGCCCGCTGCACCATCGCGAACAGCGTCTCACCTGTCACCAGGCAGTAGCGGTAGTTCTCACACGCCACCCGCAAGGCCTCGCTCAGCGGTTCCTTCCGGGACTCCGGCGCCTCATGCCTCTTCCCGTTCACCACGATGAGCCCGGCCCGCTGCTCTTTCGTTTCAAGCAGGTGCTGCTCCAACCGTCGCTGCATGTGGACGTACGGCCACTCCACAATCTGCTCCCGCGCACTCGCCGCCTCCACGAACGCGACTCTCCCGTCGGTCGTTACCTCCAGCGGTGACCCGGCCTCGCTCGTCACCTCGAACCCGAGCCGTTTGAGGGCCCGCGACACGGCATCCTCGAACGGTGGCCCCTCCTGCCAGAGCAGCCGCCGGTACGAAGCGATTTCGCGCTCGCGTGACCGGGCCTGGGTGAGGCGCTCCTCCGCGTCCTTCGCCGCCGACTCCGCGTCCGCGACCTCGGCCTCGAGCTGCTCCAACCCGGGTAGTGCCAGTGACCGCGTCCAGCTCGGCGCCGAGTCATCGATGTTGGCGCCCACCAGGCGTTTGAAGGCGTCGACCATCGCACTCGCGAACTTCATCCGGCCTGGCCCGGAACTCTCTTTGAACGCTGGCACGAAAATCACCGTCCCGCCCGTGACCGGGAACTCCATCGCCACCGGCATCCCACCCAGCCCACCGGTCGCCAGTACCCGCCCGAGCCGCCGAACCTCTGGCTGCCGCTCGTCGAACGTCGCGCGGTAGGCCACATCGGGCCGGTATTCGCGGATGATGTCCCCGAGAGGGTGCTCGTCCATCGTCACCCGCACCGTCCGTCCCTCCGCCTGGCGAATGAACGGCGGCCCCCAGGCGATACCGCCCGGCGCAGGCAACCACGAGTAACGATCCAGCCCCTCGAACCCGATGATCCCGGGCTGAGTAGCGTTCGGCCTGCCAGCTACCACAACAACGCCCCCCGCTTCGAGCAGCCGTTGGGTCTCCTCCGCCCGCCGCTTGAACTGGTCCGCGGCCGAGAGCCCGCTGGCGCTGGTCGCGCCGTTGATGATCGGCCGGCCGTCGAACGACTCGAACGGCTTCTCGCCCTCAATCATCTGCCGGGCGACCGTGGTGATCGTCGCCGGGTCGACATAAACAACGTCGTAGTCGAAGTAGCTCGGCGCTGTGAGCGCGTTGTAGTTGTCCACGTCGACGTTCGGCAGGGCGATTCCAACAGTCAGGACACGCATCAGGGCACCTCCACCGCCGTGAGAGATTTCAGGGCCGGGGCCAGCGCCTCGCGAATATCTGGCCGTCCGAGACCAGCGCTCAGCGCCGCGATCAGCAGACCGGCGGGCCGCCCGGTGTCGAACCGCGTCCCATCGAAGCGATAACAGCAGACTGGCTCCCCGGCGGCAAGCTGGCTCGCCATCGCGTCCGTGATCTGCCGCTCCCCGTTCTTGCCCGGGCGCGTCCTGTCGATATGCGTGAAGATCGTCGGGGAGAGGATGTACCGGCCGACGATCCCGAGATTCGATGGCGCTTCCGCGGCGGAGGGCTTCTCCACCAGCCCGCGGAGCGGCGCCGGGTTGCCCGGACCCGCCGGGTCGACGACCCCGTACTGGGGAATGTCCGCCTCTTCCACTTCCATCACCGCGATAACGCTGCCCCCGCAGTCGCCATACGCGTCGATCATCTGCGCGGTGCAGGAACGCTCCGCGATGATCAGGTCGTCGGGGAACAGGAGCGCGAACGCCTCCCCTTCCACAAACTCGCGAGCGCACGCTACCGCATGGGCGATGCCCAGCGGCCGGTCCTGGAGAACGTAGCGGTAGTTCGCGAGCCGGGCCGGCGCCCGGACCAGCTCCAGCAGCTCAGGGTCACCGTTTTCTCGCAGGATTGCCTCACTCCGGCTCGAGCTGCCGAAGTGGTCCGCGATGGACTCTTTCCCTTCCGCGACCACGAACACGATGTCTGTGATCCCCGCCGCCACCGCCTCTTCCACCGCATACTGGATCAGTGGCTTGTCCACCACTGGCAGCATCTCTTTCGGGACGGCCTTGGTGGCGGGCAGGAGCCTTGTGCCGAGCCCTGCGGCGAGGATGACCGCCTTCGTTATGGCCACAACGCCATCCTAAGCCCGCGGCACCGCTGGCGGTAGCAAACCCGGCTGCCGTATACAGCCGTGGGACTCGAATGCTATAGTTCGAACTCTGCTACACCTGATGGGAAGAAGGTTTGAGGAAAAGACCCAAGCCACCACCAAAGCCAGTCGCACCTGAACCGCGGATCAACGAACGCATCCGCGTGCCCGAAGTCCGTCTCATAGACGAAGAGGGCCGCCAGGTAGGGATCGTTAAGACAGCCGAAGCTCTTGCTATGGCCCGCCAGCGGGATGTCGACCTCGTCGAGCCCGAACTTCAGGAAGAGCGGCCGCACGCCG
>CAYPAZ010000157.1:0-6031 GCA_964408835.1 uncultured Anaerolineaceae bacterium | reverse complement strand
TGCCGGCCATCGCCTGGGTTGGCCAGGGCAGAATCCAGGCGGTAATTGCGAACAGCAGCTGGGGGCAGCAACAACGCATCTTCCTCGCTCGCGCCATGGTCCAGGAGCCCACCCTGGTTGTGCTCGATGAACCCTTCACCGGCGTCGACCAGCACAATCGGGGCATCTTCCACGCCACCATCCGCGACTTCGCCGCCGGAGGTGTCCCCGTCCTCATTGCCACCCACGACCTGGATGAGGTCGTCGCTACCTGTAGCCATGTCGCGCTCATAAACGATGGTCTCATCGCCTTCGGTCCCACGCCGGAGACCTACACCCCCGAGAATCTTCGCCTCACCTTTGGTGGACAGCTGGCGGTGTTCACGTGATCGACTGGCTCACCGGACCGCTCGACTACCCCTTCATGCAGCGCGCCATGATGGAAATCGTCCTCGTGGCGGCTCTCTGCGGGCTTGTCGGCTGCTTCGTCGTCCTCCGCGGCCTCGCGTTCATCGGCGATGCTCTCGCCCACGCCGTCTTCCCCGGCGTCGTCCTCTCCTATCTTGCCGGCCAGAGCATCCTCATCGGCGCCTTTGTCTTCGGCACGCTCACCGCCCTCGGGATAGGCATCCTCTCCCGCAGCCGCAGAGTAAGCGAAGACACCGCCATCGGAGTCATTTTTGCTGCCTTCTTCGCCCTCGGTGTCGTCATCATCAGCCGCGAAGCCGGCTTCCGGCGCGACCTGGGCTCCCTGCTCTTCGGGAACATCCTCGGCGTTTCCCAGAACGATGTCATCGCCACCGCCGTCGTCGCGCTGATCGTCGCCGCCATCGTCTTCCTGCTGTTCAAGGAATTCGTCCTCGTCGCTTTCGACTCCACCATGGCCCGCACCCTCGGCTACCAGGTGTTCCTCCTCGATATCGTCCTCCTCCTCCTCGTGTCAGCCACCATCGTCGTGAGCCTCCAAACGGTCGGCAACATCCTCATACTCGCCCTCATCGTGACTCCGGCCGCCACCGCCCGGCTCCTCACCGATCGCCTGCTCCGTATGGTCGCGCTCAGCGTCACGGTCGCTGTGAGCAGCGGCGTCGTCGGCCTCTACATCTCCTACCACGCCGATACCGCGGGAGGCGCGACCATCGTCCTCACGGCCACCGGCTTCTTCTTGCTCGCACTCGTTCTCGCGCCCACCCACGGCCTGCTTGGGACGGTCCTTCACCGCCGCCGCGGCGTCCACCACGTCCACCACTACCACCGTTACGCCGAAGACGTCGAGATCACCTGACCCGGGCTACCACCCCAACGCCCGCTCGATGGACTCAACGTCACCCGAGGCCCGTACCGAATCGGCCCGGTTCGTCCGCACTGCCGTCTCGGGATCCTTCAACCCGGAACCCGTCAGGATCGCAACTGCTCGCCCGCCCCGCGCTCGCCCTTCGCGAGCCAGCTTCACCAGCCCGGCGACACATGCAGCGCTCGCCGGCTCAACGAAAAGCCCCTCCCGCCGCGCTAGCGCAGCGTAGGCGTCCATGATCTCATCGTCTGAAACCGCCTCGATCAGCCCCTCGCTCTCGTCTCGCGCAGCCACCGCCCCCTGCCAGCTCGCCGGGTTGCCTATGCGGATAGCCGACGCCACAGTCTCCGGCGTCGGCACCGGCTCCCCCCGCACGATAGGCGCCGCCCCTGCTGCCTGGAAGCCGAACATCCTCGGGTGTCGCGTAGCACGGCCCACCTCAGCACACTCCGTGAACCCCTTCCAGTAGGCTGTGATGTTCCCGGCGTTCCCAACCGGGATCGCGAGGATGTCCGGCGCGTCGCCAAGCCCCTCGATGATCTCGTAGGAGGCTGTCTTCTGTCCCTCGATCCGGTCCGGATTCACCGAGTTCACGAGCGCCACCGGGTGCCGGGAGGTGATCTCCCGCGCGGCGCCCAGCGCCGCGTCGAAGTTCCCCTCGACCTCCACGATCTTGCTCCCGAACGCCACCGCCTGCGCCATCTTCCCCGCCGCCACGTTCCCTCCTGGCACCAGCACCACGCATTCCAGGCCGCAATGCGCCGCGTAAGCTGCCGCGCTTGCGCTCGTGTTGCCCGTGCTCGCGCACATCACCGCCCGCGCTCCCTGCTCAACCGCCCGCGCCACCGCCACGACCATTCCCCGGTCCTTGAACGAACCGGTAGGGTTGCAGCTCTCCAGCTTGAACCAGAGCTCGTCCAGCCCGCACTCGCGCTCCAGCGCAACCGACCGCACAAGCGGTGTGTCACCTTCCCCGAGCGAGATCCGTGGGGTTTCGGGTGTAAGCGGTAGAACCGAGGCCCAGCGATGCAGCACGCCCCTGGGCGAGGGGACGGTCTGGGTCACGGCTCCTCCGGCGGGCGGAACGCGTGGAACTTCGTCTCCCGCAGCTCCTGCTCCAGCGCCTGGATCTGCCGTCGCCTGCTCCTCTCGAGGAGCTGGTTGTACTTGGTGAACTCGTCCCGCACGTGGTCCACCACCTCCGCGATGTCCTTCCGGATGCCCCCCACCCGCTCCCCGAGCCCGGAGTGCCGCCCCTCCAGCAACACGATGTCCGCCTGCAGCTTGTCCAGCCGCGCCACCGCCCCGTCCAGCGATTCCTCCAGCCCGTGCAGCCGTCCCTCAGTCCGCGAATGCTCCTCCCTCCACACCGCTACCTGGTCCAGAACCTCCTCGCGCAGTGTCTGCTCCGCCGCCACTTCCTCGATCCGCTCCTCGATCCGCCGCGCCAGCTCCCCCACCACCTGCATCCGCTCGAACACGACATCGATGCGCGCATCGTGCTCGGTCTGCACTTCCTCTCGGATTCGCGCTTCGAGGTCCCGGTTCACCTCCATCACCCGCTCGAGCCGCAGCCCGAACTGCTCCACCCGCTGCTCCACCTCCTGCTGCCGCTCAAGCAGCGTCTGCACGCTCTGTGTGACCTGCGCGCTCTGCTGCTGCACCTGCGCCACGTCCGCCGTCACCAGCCCGATCTGCGCCGCTGCCGCCTCGAGCCTCCGGTAAGCCTCGCTCCGCTCCGAGCGGTCATACTCACCCTCTGCTTGCAGCATTCGCAGAGTCGTCTCGAGCTCCGCGCGCTGCGTCACCAGCGTCTCCCGGATCTGCTCCGAATCCTCCTCGATCTCCCGGAGTTTGTCGGGGAGGTATTTGAACGGCGCCAGCCGCGGCTCGATTTCGCGCGCCGCCCGTTCCGCCGTGTTCGCCTGGTCCGCCAGCTGATGGACCTGCCTCTGCACCTGCTCGAGCTCCAGCTGAGTCCGCTGCTGCTGCTCACGAGACTCCCGCAGCTGCTGCTCCAGCCACGCGATGATCTCGCTCAGCGCCTGCGTCTGCGGTTCGGTGGCCATTGGCTTAGCCCTCCACGCGAAGGAACGCCCGGACGCTATCGACCACCGGCAGCGCCGACATCCCCGCCAGCGCCGCCCTTGCGGCCCGCTCCCGGGCCCGGTGCGTCATGATCACCAGTTCGGCCGTCCCGGCGTCCAGGTCAGTCTCCTTCTGGGTCACGGCCGCGATCGAAACCTCATGCTCGCCAAGCACATGTGCGATCCTGGCCAGCACTCCCGGCGCGTCCGTCACCCGGACTCGCACATAGTAGCGCGTCTCGATGTCATCGATACTCAGGATCGGGATGTCGCCCTCCGGGCCCCAGTACTTCCGCTCTCGCGCCCCGAGCACGATCGAGTGCGCCAGGTCCAGCAGGTCGGCCACCACCGCGCTGCTGGTTGGCTCTGCCCCGGCGCCCCTCCCCTGGAACAGGACAGTGCCCGTCAGGTCCCCCACGATTTGCACCGCGTTGTACACGCCATCCACCCGCGCCAGTGGCTCCGACTGCGGCAGGAGGACCGGCGAAACCCTCGCCGTAATGCCTCCGTCCGTGCGCTCAGCGATGGCCAGCAGCTTGATCACGTACCCCAACTCCGATGCGTACGCGAAGTCCGCCGCGTCCAGCCTCGAGATCCCCTCCGTGTGCACCTGGCTCGGCCGCACCCGGGTCCGGAAGCCGAGGCTGGCCATGATCGCGAGCTTGTAGGCCGCGTCGAATCCCTCGACGTCGTTCGTCGGGTCGGGCTCGGCATAGCCCAGCTTCTGCGCCTCCGCGAGCGCCTGAGCGTAGCCTCCGCCGCCTACCGGCTCGATGCCCTGCTTCCTGAGCGCCTCGGCTGCGGCCCCCGCGCTCGCCAGGTTCGTCAGGATGTAGTTCGTCGTCCCGTTGATGATCGCCCGGATCGAATCGATCTTGTTCGCCAGCAGGTCCCGCCGCAGCGGCGCGATCAGCGGAATTCCGCCTCCCACGGACGCCTCGAACATGATGTCCAGCCCGTTCTTGTGGGCTTCGCCCAGGAGCTCTGGCCCCGACTTCGCCATCAACTCCTTGTTGGCCGTGACGACATGCTTACCGGCCGCGATGGCCCCCCGCACATAGCTCCCCGCTGGCTCTTCACCCCCGACCACTTCCACGACGATTCCGATCTCCGGATCGTTGAGCACAGCCGACACGTCGTCCGTGATGATCCCCGGCGGTAGCTCGACCGATCGCGGCTTCCTCACGTCGCGCACCGCCGCCCGCCGCACCGTTAAGCGCGCACCAACCTGCCGCTCGAAGTACTCCTGGCGCTCAATGAGCGCACGTGCCACACCCCCGCCGACGACCCCGAGCCCAATAAGCCCGACGCCGATCTCGCGCGTCACGGCAGCCCCGTTTGGACCACCGTCGTGTGGTCGATCGCCCACTGATAATCGCTGGTGGTGTTGAAGTCTTGCCGGATGGTCAGCGTCGCCCGGAACTCCTCGAGAGCCTCGTCCAGGGCCACGTTCGCGAGCTGCCGGCGTTGCGTCTCCGTGTATTCCCCCGCCGGGTTTCGCGACTCCAGCCGAAGCACCCACCAGTTGGAGCCGATCTGGAGCGGGCCGAGCAGCACGCCCGTTTCGGACTCCGCCAGAGCCTCCGCGAGCGCAACCTGCAACAGCTCCGGGGGCTGGTTCTCAATCAACCCATCGTTCTGGCGCGAAGTCAGGTCCAGCGATTCCAGCTGAGCGATGGTCCCCAGGTCCCCGCCAGCGTCGACGCGGTCGATCACCGTCTGAGCCGCGACCTCACTGACCACCACAACCGCTCGGAAGTTCAACATCTCGCCCGTTTCAGGTACCGCTCCCTGGAACAACGTCGCCAGTTCACGTTCCGCCAGGGAGTAGCGCGCCACCCGCCGGTACGTTGAGTCACTCCAGCCGGTCGTCCGAAGGGCGTCCCGGTAGGCCCGGTCATAATTGCTGGTGTTGGGCGAGACGCCAAGCCGCTCCGCGATGAAGATCGTCACCGCCGAAGCGGACAGGTCGATCCCCCGGCTCTCGGCATAAAGCACCACCACTTCTTCGTTCTCAAGTTGTCTGAGGAGAGACTGCGCGATGGTCGAACCACCCTGCGTGGGGTTCTGCACCAGGAACTGGTACAGCCGGTCCGCGTAGTACCCGAGCTTCACCTCGGCTGTATCGACCTGCAGGATCACCTTCTCCGGCCGGATGTAGTTCTCGTGATACCACCGGTAGGCGAACACCCCGACGACCACCAGGACCAGCACCGATAGCGCTCCGAGGATCGTCCAGCGCAGTGACCCTTCGTCCACCCGCACGCCCAGGAACCGCCGCTCCTTTTCGGAACGGGGGCGGCGCTGGTGGCGCGGCAGGCCTGTGGTGCGTTCTCGTCGGGCCATCGATGGCTACTTCAGAGCCTACCCGCGAGTCGGGAAGATGCCCGTCGCACGGACGTGGTCCAGCGTGTATGGGAGGAGCGCCACGTGCCGCGCTCGCTTGATCGCCGACGCCACCGCACGCTGGTGAAGCGCGCAGTTCCCGGTCTTCCGCCGCGGCTCTATCTTGCCGCGCTCACTGATGTACATCCGCAGCCGCCCGACATCCTTGTAGTCCACCCCTCGCATGTGGTCCACGCAGAACCGGCAGACCTTCCGCCGGCCGAAGCTCCGCCCACCCCCGCCGCGGGGCCGCTGTGGCCGGTCGCCCCCGTCACGGTAGCCACCG
>CAYPAZ010000156.1:0-6060 GCA_964408835.1 uncultured Anaerolineaceae bacterium | reverse complement strand
GGCCAGGTCACTATCCAGGGCGTGTCCCCGACCGACACGATCATCGATGCCGGCGGAGTCAGCCGGATCTTCCTCATCGATGCCGGCGAGGGCGTCACCGTCGCGCTCCTCGACATGGCCCTGACCAACGGCTCCGCCGGCGACGGAGGCGCCGTGTTCATCCAGAGTGCCGGCGAGGTAGTGCTCGAGCGCATGCGCGTCACCGCCTCCGTGGCCACTGCCGAAGGCGGAGGGGGAGTCGCCGTCTCTGAACCTGCGTCCCCGCTCGCGTTGACCATCACCGCAACCACGTTCTCAGGCAACGATGCGGCGCTGGTCGGTGGTGCGCTCTCCTTCTTCAGCCCGGCCGCCGGAGGCTCGCTCGTCATCACGAACTCCGTACTGTCCAGCAATCATGCCGATGATGGCGGGGCGGTCTATACCACTGGTGTTGGCCTCACGATCGAAGGTACCCAGTTCCTGACGAACAACGCGCTGCAGGGTGGGGCCTTGCAGCTGGCCGGCCCGGACCCCGTGCTGATCAGCAATTCCAGCTTCAGCGGGAACCTCGCTTCCGGGACCGGGGGTGGGGCGATCTTCATCGCAGGTAGCTTCCTGGGCGCGCCCGACGTCACTATAGTGAACTCACAGTTCTTCCAGAATTCTGCCACTGGGCTTGAGGGCAAGGGCGGCGCGATCGCCCACGTTGTCGGCGACCTCGCAATCGCGGACTCAACCTTCACCAGCAACACGGCGAACGGCCGCGGTGGCGCACTCGCGGTGTATCAGGGCGCGCCCACCGCCGTTGTCGAGTCGTCCAACTTCACCGGCAATTCCGCCGAAGACGGTGGCGCCATCGCCGTCTTTGATACGTTCGCCAACCCCACCCTCACCATCGAAGATTCCACCTTCACCGCCAACCAGGCCGATTCCCATGACTTCCAGGGCCGCGGTGGTGCAATCTACTTCCACTTCGGCTCCCTCCAGGTCACGCGCTCTCAGTTCGTCGATAACGGTGCCATCCCCGAAGGCTCTGGCGGCGCCATCGCTATCCATGCCCAGCCCGGCCGCCTCACCGACTTCGGCCTCACTGATAGTCTGCTCCAGGAGAATTTCGCTGTTGATGGCGGCGGGCTCGCCATCTTCGGCCAGAACGCGAGTGTCCTAGCGAACATCTCCCGCTCCACCTTCCGCCAGAACTTCGCCGCTGAGGGCGCGGCCGCCCTGTATGCCTCGCTCGGCAGCATCCAGGTCCTCAACTCCACGTTCGAGGACAACCTCGGCGGTGTTGGCTCAATCGCAGTCTTTGGAGCGGGCACCACCCTGGTAGGCACGCACCTGACCGTCGCCGCCGGCCCGCCTCAGTTACTGCTCGTCGGCTCTGGCCTCGTGACCGCCGGCAGCAACGCCGGTGTCATCCTCCGGAACTCCGTGGTGGTCCGCGTCGGCCACGACGTGCAGCTCGCCTGCGCCGGGATCACGGGCGGCACCATCGATGGATCCGGAAACGCCGACGACGATGGCACCTGCCCCAACGCCATCGATGTCGAGGCCGGTGACCTCCACGCCCTCGGTGACCACGGCGGCGAAACCCAAACCCGCCCGCCAGTCGCCGGGTCCCCACTCATCGACGCCGCCTCCCAGGCGTTCTGCCCGCCCACCGACCAGCGCGGCGTCCCGCGCCCCATCGGCCCCGCCTGTGATATCGGAGCCGTGGAAGCCCTGTTCGAACTCGTGCTTCCCGGCGTAGCCAGGGAGTAGAACGCGTGCCTCACTCCCTCCATCTCCCACCGCATACGCCACCCATCGGAGGTGTCACCGTGCGCAGCGTGCTGCTGGTCCTTAGCCTCGCCCTCGTCGGCTTCCTCGCGCTCCAACCATCGGGCGCCCAACAGGCGACGATTAACGTCACTACGCTCGATGACGTCGTCGCCGATGACGGCGAGTGCTCACTCCGCGAAGCCCTCGAAAACGCCGCCGACCAGGCCGCCACCCATGATGACTGCGCCGCTGGCGATATCTTCAATGTGATCATCGTGCCCGCCGGAACCATCACGCTCTCCGGGACCGAGCTCCACGTCACCGGAGCCGTCACCATCTCCGGCCAGGGTATGGATGAGACCGTGATCAGCGGGAACAGCCTCAGCGGCGTCTTCCACGTCAATTCCGGCGGCTCAGTCGCCTTCGAAGACCTCGAAATCCGCGAGGGTCTCGCCTCCGAAGGCGCGGGCATCCTCCACACCCTCGGCGAACTCACCCTCGATCGCGTCCGCCTCGAACTAAACGTGGCAACAAATTTCGGTGGCGGGGTGTTCTCGTCCAGTTCAGCCTCGCTCCTTGCCATCATCGATAGCCAGTTCGTCGGTAACACCTCGGCGAACTTTGGTGGTGGGCTCGTGTTCGACGCCGAGGCCGGTCCCCGCACCGCTTCGATCGTCGATTCCATCTTCCGTGAGAACTCGGCAGTCACCTCGGGAGGCGGCGCGTGGTTCCGCTCCGGCGAGCTCCTGGTCATGGGCTCCCGGTTCATGGAGAACTCCGCAAACTTCTTCGCGGGCCTCTTCCTCTGGGCCGTGGAGGCCGACGTAGTCGACTCGCGAATCGAAGACAACGTCGCCACTGTCATCGGGGGTGGCGTTGGGCTCATCGACGGTGCCGCCGCCACCTTCAATGGCGTCCGCATCGAAGACAACGTTGCCGCCGATGGCGGCGGCATCGTCATGCCCGGCGAAGGACAGCCCACCACGGTCCGCATCTTCGACTCGGTGATCATCAATAACGACGTCCCGGGCAACGGCGGGGGCATCCACATGGGACAGGGCACCCTGGAGATCCAGGACTCCTCCATCCTCCTCCACCACGCCACGCTTGGGGGGAGCGGTATCTGGGTTCAGCTCGCCCCGGACAGGTCCGGACACGTATCCATCAGCGGCTCACGCTTCTGGAGCAACGTCACCGTCGCCCAGGGCGGAGCTCTGTACTTCAACGGACTCGACGGCGACGGCGAGGTCGAGATCGAGTCCTCCAGCTTCGATAACAACAACTCCGGCGTTGGCCTGTACTTCGCCGGCGTCAACGCCTCCATCGTCAACTCCACGATTAGAAGCTCCGCGGGAACCTCCATCCACGCCGCCAGCCCCCTGACGAACCTCGTGATTACCAACTCAACCATCGTCGGGGACTACCCCG
Organism: uncultured Anaerolineaceae bacterium; assembly: GCA_964408835.1. Lineage (GTDB taxonomy): Bacteria > Chloroflexota > Dehalococcoidia > Tepidiformales > Tepidiformaceae > CAYPAZ01. The sequence continues at coordinate 2,892 of CAYPAZ010000156.1, read as the reverse complement.
GCAACGTTGCTTCCAACGTCCTCGTCCACGCAAGCCAGCTTGCAACGGTCACCCTGAACAACTCGGTCGTCGTCCTTGCCCGGGAAGATGGCTGCCTCGCCATCACCGGCGGAACTATCCTCGGCACGAACAACGCCAACGACGACGGCACCTGCCCCGGGGCCATCGATATCGACGGCTACGAGGCCCTCCTGCCCCCCGAGTTCATCGGCAGGCAGTGGTTCCACCGACCCGCCCCCGGCTCCGCCCTCATCGATGCCGCCAACAACGCCCTGTGCCCCGACGTCGACCAGCTCGGCGCTGTCCGCTTCGACGGCGCCTGCGACATCGGTGCCATCGAGTTCTTCTTCCCCCACGTCGTCCCCGGCATCGCCAGAGACTGACGAGGGAGCGGGCTGACCCCCCGCTCCCCATCTCTTCTCCCTGAGCCGCATCCCCGGTAGAGTCTCCACCGTACCAAAACGCCCCCTCGTCACAGTCGGCAGAGCGCCTCCTGCGCCCGCGCTGGCTGCCGTGAAGGGATCCATGAAGGACAGCTAATGGACCTCCTTACCATCGCGCTCGCGGCCGGCGTCATTGCCCTCGTTTTCGCCGCCTACACCGCCCGCAGAGTCCTCGCCGAAGACGAAGGTACCGACGCCATGAAGGAGATCGCCAAAGCGATCCAGGAAGGCGCCGCCGCCTTCCTCAAGCGTGAGTACACCTTCCTCGCCGGGTTCGTGGTCATCGTTGCCATCATCCTCGGCGTCTTCGTCGACTACGACGTCCTCGACCGCTTTGGTGACCAGGGGGGCAAGCTCACCGATGCCCCGCGCACGGCGCTCGCCTACATCTTCGGCGCCCTCTCTTCGGCCGCCGCCGGTTACGCCGGGATGTACATCGCCGTTCGCGCCAACGTCCGCACCGCCGCGAAGGCCCGCGATGGCCTCAACCCGGCCCTCCGCGTCGCCTTCTCTTCCGGCGCGGTCATGGGCATCACGGTCACCGGCATCAGCATCATTGGCATCAGCCTCGTCTACATCCTCACCGAGAACGTCCAGCCGCTCACCGGCTACGCCTTCGGCGCGTCTTCGATCGCCCTCTTCGCCCGCGTCGGCGGCGGTATCTACACCAAGGCCGCCGATGTCGGCGCCGATCTCGTCGGCAAGGTCGAAGCTGGCATCCCCGAAGACGACCCCCGCAACCCCGCCACCATCGCCGATAACGTCGGCGATAACGTCGGCGATGTCGCGGGCATGGGCGCCGACCTCTTCGAGTCCTACACCGGCTCCATCGTCGCCGCCATGGCCCTCACCACTGTCGCCGTCGTCGGTCTCGGCGGTGAGAATGCCGTGTTCGATGCCGCCGATGTCGAAGCCTGGGATTCCAAAGCGTTCATCCTGCCGCTGCTCATCATGGGGCTCGGCATCTTCGCCTCCATCATCGGCACGTTCCTCGTCCGCACCCCCGAAGGCGCCACCATGGGCCGCCTCCTCTGGGCGCTCCGCACGGGCATCTTCGGCGCCAGCGGCCTCGTCCTCGTCGCCACCGCCGCGGCGCTGCTCATCCTTGACCTGCCCTTCGAGCTGTTCTGGGTCGTGCTCGTCGGTCTCATCACAGGTCAGGTCATAGGCACGGTTACCGAGTACTACACCGCGTACGAATTCAAACCCACCCAGAACCTCGCCAGGACTGCCGAGACCGGCCCGGCCACCATCATCATCGGCGGCCTCGGACTCGGCATGATCTCCACCGCCGTCCCGATCCTCAGCATCGTCGCGGCGATCTGGATCACCTTCGAGATCGCCGGCCTCTATGGCATCGCCCTCGCCGCCGTCGGCATGCTCGCGCCCCTTGGCATTACCCTCGCCACCGACGCCTACGGACCCGTGGCCGATAACGCCGGCGGCATCGCCGAGCAGGCGCACCTCCCCCCCGAAGTCCGCGAACGCACCGATGCGCTCGATAGCCTCGGGAACACCACCGCTGCCACCGGCAAGGGCTTCGCCATAGGATCCGCCGTCCTCACCTCCCTGGCCCTCATGGTCACCTACTCCCAGGTCGTCGGGATCTCTGCCATCGATATCCTGGAAGTCGACACCATGATCGGCCTCCTCATCGGTGGCCTCATGCCGTTCGTGTTCGCGGCCCTCACCATGGCCGCGGTCGGCCGCGCCGCTATGGCCATGGTCAACGAAGTCCGCCGCCAGTTCCGCGAGATCCCCGGGATCATGGAAGGGACCGGCAAGCCGGACTACGCTCGCGCCGTCGCCATCTCCACTGATGGCGCCATCCGCGAGATGATCATCCCCGGCATCCTCGCCGTTTCCGTGCCCGTGCTCGTTGGCGCCATCATCGGCCCGGAAGCCCTCGGCGGGCTCCTCATCGGCTCCATAGCCTCCGGCGCAGTCCTCGCTCTGATGATGGCCAACGCGGGCGGCGCCTGGGACAACGCCAAGAAGTACATCGAAGCTGGCCACCTCGGTGGCAAAGGCTCCGATGCCCACAAAGCAGCCGTCGTCGGCGATACCGTCGGCGACCCCTTCAAGGACACGTCGGGCCCTGCCCTCAACATCCTCCTCAAGCTCATGTCCATCGTCGCGGTAGTCTTCGGACCCCTCTTCGTGGGCTGACGGCCGCTGGCAAGCCTTCCGTTTCTTAACCGCGGCTGATACGCTCCGCCACGCTCCGGCGTGCAGGGCGGCTCAGCCGCGGTCTCGTTTGCGCCACCAGGCCCGCCCCGAATGCAGCGCCGATCCCCGGGAGAAGCCCCATGCTCCTCGCCCAGGTCGCGATCCCCGCGGCCATCGCTATGGCGATCCTCCTCGCGACGTGGCTTTCCTTTCGCAGTGCGCCCCCGCGCGATGCCCCACCCTCGCTCGCCGCCATCGCGGGCACCATCTCCGAAAGCGC
>CAYPAZ010000155.1:0-6087 GCA_964408835.1 uncultured Anaerolineaceae bacterium | reverse complement strand
GCTCCTTCTTCCGGGAACTCCCGGAAGGTGACCCCGGCCGCCTCATCTACGTCTCCTCCGTCCTGGGCGACCGCTCCACCATCAACATGTCGGCGTACACCGCCGCGAAGGCTGGCGTGAACGGTCTCGTTGTCGCCCTCAGCCAGGAAGGTGGCGCTCGCGGCATCACGGTCAACGCCATCGCCACCGGCTGGATGGATTGGACCCCCGGCCGCGGCCCCTCCGAAGTCGGCGAAAATCTCCTCCTCCGCTTCATCCCCCAGCGCCGCTTTGGCGCCGGCGACGATGTCGCGACCCTCGCCGTCCTCCTCGCTTCCGACGGCGCGTCCTACATCAACGGACAGATTCTCCGGGTCGATGGCGGTATCTCGACCCACCTCTAGCCACTGTCACTCGGCCCGCACCCGATACCCCGCGCTGCGGGCCGAGGCATCCCGGCCGCAGCCAGCAGTTCGCTCGCGCCGTCTCGGTCGGATAGACCAGCTGCGCTGACCGCCTGCGTCCATCGTCCATGCTTCGCCGGGGGGCTGTGTGCACTTTGTGAGAGGAGGGTGAGAGAGTTCTTGGATCCCGCCTAACCGTCCGCCCGCCGCCACTTACGCAAGCTCACCATCTCCCGCGCTGGGTTCATCCGGCTCCCCACCTCTATATACGAAACCTCCGCCACGTACACCGACCCCTGCGAGTCGACTGCCACGCTGTGAGGCCAGAGGAACTGGTCCGGCCCCTCCCCCGGCAGCGCGGCGCCGAAGCGGGTCACCATCTCACCCTCCGCCGTGTAGATCGTCACCCGGTGCCCCAGGTTCGGCACGCCAGTCTGTACCGGTGGCGGCCCCTGCTCCGCGATATACACGCGCGTGTCCGCCCCACTCCCGGTGACCGCCACCGCCGTCGCCTTGTGGCAGTGCCATGCCCGCACGTACTCCCCCTCTAACGTAAACACCTGCACGCGGTGGTTCTCCCGGTCGCAAACCACCACGTGCCCCTCGTCCAGGATCGCGAGGTTGTGCGGCAGGCTGAACTGCCCCTCGTCCGACCCCGGCTCGCCCCACGAAAGGATGTGGCGGCCCTCCCTGTCCAGCCGATGCACCCGCGAATTCCCGTACCCGTCAGAGATGAAGATGTCGCCCGTCGCCGGGTGCACCGCGACGTCAGTCGGCCGGTTGAACATCTCGCCGCTCTGCCGCGGGGCTGGCACCCCGGACCCGATAGTCATCAGGCTCCGCCCCGTCCGATCCGTCTTGAAGATCCGGTTTCCGGTAACGTCCACCAGCCACACGTTTTTCTCGTGGTCCACCCTCACCGAATGCGCCCATGTGTACTCGCACCCCTGCCATACCTTCACCGGGTTCCCGTATGGGTCGGTGATCTCGGTTACGCCCGCGAACGGGGTCTCGTTCCCCCACTGGTGCAGCAGGCTCCCATCCTGGTCGAACACCAGCACCGGCACGTTCCCGCGATTGAACACGTACACCCGGTCTTCCGCGTCCACCGCCACGCTCGTCGCCTCCCGCATCCAGATCCCGTGCGGCACCTTCGCCCACATCGGCACCGGCTCGAACACCGTCTCCCGCGTCACCGCCTTCACCTGTACGCTCCTTCCGAGCGCCTACTCTACCGGCTCTTCCCCTGGTCGCGTCCGTGCCCGATTCAAAATCCAGAACCCCGAATCCAAAACCTTCCGCTCTCCGCCTCCTCGAGCAGCGCCACATCCCACACGAGGTCTTCGCCTTCGACGACGCCATCCGCTCCGCCGCGGAGGTCGCGGCCGCCGTCGGCCTCCCACCCGGCCGCGTGTACAAGACCCTCGTTATCGAGCAGGACCCGCCCCGCGGCAAACCCTACCTCTGCATGGCTCCCGCCGATTCCGAAGTCGACCTCAAAGCCCTCGCTCGTGCTCTCGACCTCAAGAAGCTCCGTATGGCCTCCCACCGCCATGCGGAGCGCCTCACCGGCCTTAAGGTCGGCGGGATCAGCGCTCTTGCACTGCTCGGCAAGGGTTTCCCGGTCCTTATCGACGAGCGCGCGCTCGCCCACGACCGCATTCTCGTCAGCGCCGGTCAGCGAGGGCTCGATGTCGCCCTGGCCGTCACCGACCTCATAATGCTCACCGGCGCGAAAACGGTGCCAACCGCCTGACTACTTCGCGCGCACGGTCTCTACGTTGAACACCTGGGTCTCGCCGCGCTCGACCAGCGGAGCCATCCTCTCGAACCACTGCTGGAAGGCCTTGGTCCGGTACTGGGCCTGCTGCTTCTTGTCGACGGCCGCGTACGCTGCCCAGTCCTTGTGTTCGGACTCGACCACTACCGTGAACTGCGTGCCCGTTGCGTCCGTGTAGAGTCGGCCCGAAGTCAGCCCAATCTTCGGGCCGAACTTGGAGATGTACTCCTTGAGGAGTGCAACCAACTCATCCCCGCGACCATACTTCGCATGGAAAACCTGCCGTTCTGCCAGCATCTGGAACCTCCTCAGAGCGAAATTGTGCGCATGGTACTCCCGTCCCGTCACTCCTGCTAACCCGCCTGCGTGAGCTCCTCCACCGCGCGCACCGCAGCGTCCGCGAAAGGCTTCAGCACCAGGTCTACCCCCATCCGCGTGAAGTGCTCAGCATCGAACTCGTTGTGGGCCGTCAGCGCCACTCGCCCCCGGAACCCCTCCGCTTTCAGCGCTCGATACAGCGAGGTGTTCGTGTCCCGCGCCGGCGCGCTGCAGACAACCCACTCCGCCCCCTCGAGCGGCAGCGCCCGCAGGAACTCGGGGTCCTCCGCATCACCGTAGAACACCGCAAACCCGTCCGCGCGCATGCGCGCCACTGCCTGGGGGTCGAAGTCCACCGCCAGCACCTCTCGGCCCGACTCGCGCAACGTTCGCGCCATGTCGCCTCCGTAGCGCCCAAGCCCGAACAGGATCACATCGCACACCGGTGGTGCCTCGGGGTCTCCCTCGTCCTCCGGGTGGCGGACAGCGCGCTCGAAGGGTGTCAGGAAGCGGGCGAGCCGCTCGTACAGCTGGTGGGAGTACATGATCATGTACGTCGAAAGCCCGATCGTGATCAAACCTACCAGCGTCACCAGTCCCAACGTATCGTCGTCGATGTGCCCAAGGCTCACCCCCAGCGCCGCGAAAATCAGCGAGAACTCCGAGATCTGCGCGACCGCCAGCCCCGCAAGGAACCCCGTCCGCTTCCGGTAGCCCATAGCCCCCATGATTACCACCACCACCAGCGGGTTCCCGATCAGGACGAACAGCGAAAGCGCGGTTGCCTCCGGGATTCGCTCCCGTACCCCTGCCAGCTCCAGCCCCGCGCCCAGGTTCACGAAGAAGAACAGCAGCAGGAAGTCTCGCACCGGCACCAGCCGTCCGCTGATCGCCTCCCGGTAAGGACTGGAAGCCAGTGCGATCCCGGCCAGGAACGCCCCCACCTCCTTCGAAAAGCCCAACCCATCGCCCAGTGCCGCCATCGCCACTGCCCACGCGATCGAGGAGAGGATCAGCAGCTCCGCTGACCGCGCAAGCAACGGCAGCACCCGCGGGATCACGAACTTCATCAGGACGCCGATACCCACCAGCATTCCGACGCCCTTCCCCAGGATGAAGATGCCCTCCCGCGTTGGGTTCTCCGCGTCCCCCGCCCCAAACGCCGAAAGTCCGATCATCGTCAGCACCACCACGATGTCCTGGACGATCAGAAACCCCACCGCGATCCGCCCGTGCAACGAGTCGATCTCCCGCTTGTCCGATAACAGCTTGACGATAATGATCGTGCTCGAAAACGTTAGCGCGATGGCGATGTACAGCGAAGCCGTTACATCGAAGCCCAGCCCCCTCGCCAGCAAGAACCCGATCGCCGAGGTGAACAGCACCTGCCCGAGCCCCGTTAGGAGTGCCACGCGCCCCGTGGTCCGGATGACCGCGAGGTCCAGCTTCAGCCCCACCACGAACAGCAGCAGCGCTATCCCCACCTCCGCCAGCAGCTCCAGTTCCTGCTCGCCGGAGACGATGTCGAGCCACGCCGGCCCCACCGCTATCCCCACCGCAATGAACGCGACGATCAGCGGCTGGCGCAACCACGCGGCGATCAGTCCCGCCCCCGCCGCTATCCCCAGGATGGCGCCCAACTCCTGGAACTGATTGTCGAACTCCACCATGCCCCCTAGCATGCCCGAACCCGTCTTTACAGTTGCCGCCAGTCCGCGCCCACCGCCGTTCCATTACAATCCGTGCCATGCCCGAGACCAACGCCTCCGGCTGGAACATCCACTACGAGACCATGGGCGACCGCGCCAACCTGCCCCTCCTCATGGTGCTCGGGCTCTCCCACCGCCTCCCCCACTGGGGCCGGCTCCCCTTCCTCCTCGCCGAGGATCTGTTCCTCGTCATGTTCGACTGCCGCGGAATGGGCTTGAGCGAACGCCGCGACGAGCCCTACTCCGTCGAAGACGAAGTCGCCGATATGGCCGCCGTCCTCGAGGCCGCGGGCGTCGATCGCGCATGGGTCTACGGCCGCTCCCGTGGCGGCATGCTCGCCCAGGCGTTCGCGCTCGCCCACCCCGGCCGCACCCTCGGTCTCGTTCTCTCCGGCACCTCCCACCGCGGCCCCGATACCATCCCCCAGACCGATGCCGTCTCCCGCGCCATGAACTTCACCCCCGAGATGACCCGCGAGCAGATCTTCGAAACCCAGGCCATCGCTATGGCCGCCCCCGGCTGGCGCGAACGCGACCCCGAAGCCCTCGCCTACCTCCTCGCCACCGACCTCGACGCCCCGCCTCGCCGTTTCGCCGTCGTCCGCCAGCAGGAGGCCATGAGCGACTGGTCCGGCTACGACCGCCTCCCCACCATCGCCTGCCCCACCCTGGTCATCTGCGGCGAAGACGACGGCATGGTCCCGCCCGGCAACTCCCGCTCACTCGCGGAGCGCATCCCCGGCGCCCGCCTCGAGCTCATCCCCCAATGCGGCCACCTCGACATGCTCGAACAACCCGAAGCCACCGCCCGCCTCATCCTCGACTTCGTCCAGTCACCCACAAAGGAGGTCTGAGCATGCCCGGCAAGAAGCCAGCTCCCCAGCCAGCCAGGCCGAAGAGCGACTCAGGGCCCGTCCTCCTGTCCGGCGGCAACCCCCAGATCCCCAAGGGGGACGGCGATGGGCCCGTCCAGGCCTACATTGCCGCCATGCCCGGCTGGAAACAGGACATCGGCCGCGCCCTCGACGACATCATCGTGCGCACCGTCCCCGGCGTCCGGAAGGCCGTGAAGTGGAACTCCCCCTTCTACGGCGCCCCGGACGACGCTGGCTGGTTCCTCAGCTACCACTGCTTCACCAACTACGTGAAGGTCACCTTCTTCCGCGGCGCCTCCATGGAACCACCGCCCCCCGGCCAGTCCAAACACCCCGAAGTCCGCTACCTCGATATCCGCGAAGGCGAACTCGACGAATCCCGGTTCACCTCCTGGGTCCGCCAGGCCAGCCAACTCCCCGGAGAACGGCTTTGACGGTCGGGCCACTTGACTCCGCTTGCTAAGCTAGCCCCGTGACTCGAACGAAGTGGCTCGCTTTCGGCGTTGGAGCCGCGCTCGCATTGGGAGCCGCGGCAGCGGTCTTTGGGCTCGCACAGGATTCGCAACCGCCAGCCTCGCACGGCGTCCCGTCGCCGCTCCCGGGCGAGGCGAAACGCCCCGCGCTGCCGGAGATCCCTCCCGCTCAGATGGATGCCGCCATTGAGGCAACCCGGGTAGCGCTCGAACCCCAGGATGAGTACCTCGCACTGTTCAACTCGGGCGAGCGCGACTGGCGGGAGCTTCCCATCGGCGAGATCCCGGCCTTCTTCCGCGACGCGCGCCACGAACACCGCGACGCCCTCGACTCCGGGCTCCACCGTCGCCAGGGTGGTGACGTCCTCGGTGGCCCGGTCTTCCGCCAGTGCCTCCTGCACCACCCGGTCCACGTCCTCCTGTCGCGGAGGCTCAATCTGCACGCGCGTACACCAGGTGCCGGCGCCAGCGTGCGTCGTCCCGTTCCGGGTAGTCGCGCCGGAAGTGTGCCCCGCGGCTCTCTGTGCGCCGCCGGGCGGCATCGAGCAG
>CAYPAZ010000154.1:0-6105 GCA_964408835.1 uncultured Anaerolineaceae bacterium | reverse complement strand
CGCTGCGGAGCCCGAACCCGTCCTGCCTGAAGCCGCGGACCCCACCGAGACCGACGAGCCAGCGCCCGAGGAACCGGCAACCGTCGCCGAGGAGCCCGCCGCCGAGACGCCCGCTACCGAAGAAGAGAAGGAGTAACCCGCCCCCGTGGAAATAAGTATCGAAACGATCAAGGCACTCAGAGAGGAGACCGGCGCCGGCGTCATGGATGCCAAGCGCGCGCTCGAGGAGGCCGGGGGCGATATCGCCAGGGCGAAAGAAATCCTCCGGGAGAAGGGCATGGCCGACGCAGCAAAGCGCGCCGAGCGCGAGACATCGCAGGGCGTGGTCGATAGCTATATCCACGCCGGGGGCCGTATCGGAGTCCTGGTCGAGCTCAATTGCGAAACCGACTTCGTCGCCAACACCGAAGACTTCCGTGGCCTGGCGCGCAACATCGCCATGCAGATAGCGGCCATGAACCCCCTCGTCGTCGCTCCGTCCGATCGCACAGACGAGACGGAAGGGTCGGACGAGGAGGTTTGCCTCCTGAACCAGCCCTACATCCGCGATAGCTCGGTCACGATCGGGACCCTCGTGAACGACGCCATCGCCAAGACAGGTGAGAACATCCGCGTGCGGCGGTTCGTCCGCTTCGAACTGGGCCGATAGGGCCCCGGAGGCCAACGTGACACGCCGGTTCCAGCGCATTCTGCTTAAGCTCAGCGGCGAAGCGCTCATGGGCGACCGCCCTTTCGGCATCGACCAGCCGACCATCGAAGCCGTCGCCCAGCAGGTCCGCCGCGCCAGCCAGGCCGGCGTCGAAGTCGCCGTAGTCGTGGGCGGTGGTAACTTCTGGCGTGGCTCCACCGTCGCCGAGATGGGAATGGACCGGGCCACCGCCGACTACGCCGGCATGCTTGCCACCATCATGAATGGTCTCGCCCTCCAGGACGCGCTGGAGAAGCTCGATGTGGTGGTGCGCACCCAGACAGCGCTCTCCGTCTCGGCCGTGGCCGAGCCGTATATCCGTCGCCGCGCCATCCGCCACCTTGAGAAAGGGCGGGTGGTCATCTTCGCCGCCGGGACTGGCAACCCCTACATGACCACCGATACCGCCGCCGCCCTCCGCGCGATCGAAGTCGATGCCGATGCCCTCCTCATGGCCAAGAACGGTGTCGATGGCATCTACGACGCAGACCCGCGGGAGGTGCCGACAGCCACGAGGTTCGATCACCTCACCTACCTCGAGGCCATCCAGCGACGGCTCCAGGTCATGGACAGCACGGCGCTCAGCCTCTGCATGGAAAACAACCTCCCGATCATCGTCTTCGATGTCCGGGCGCCAGACGGCATCTTCCGGGCAGTGACCGGGGAGCCTCTTGGTACGCTCGTATCAGCACATCCCGAGCCGGAGGCTGTCGCCCCGGCCTGACTCAAGGAGTTCGCCATGGCCGACCCAACCGAAATCCTCCTCACCGCGAGCGACAAGATGGATGGCGCCGTAGACGCTCTCCGCCGCGAGCTGAACGGGATCCGCACCGGCCGGGCCCACCCCAGCCTCGTGGAGGGCCTCGAAGTGGATTACTACGGCGCGGCCACACCACTCAAGCAACTCGCCAGTATCTCCGCGCCCGAACCCCGCCTGATCAGCATCCAGGTGTGGGACCGGGGCGCCGTGAAGGCTATCGAAAAGGCCATCCAGGCGTCGGATCTCGGGCTGAATCCGGCCGTGGATGGCCAGACGCTTCGTCTGCCCATCCCCGCCCTCACCGAGCAGCGCCGAAAGGAGCTCGTGAAGATGGTCCACAACAAGACCGAGGACGGGCGAGTTGCTGTACGGAACGTCCGCCGCCACGCGCACGACGAGCTTCGCAAGGCCGAGAAGGACGGCGAGTGCTCGCAGGACGAGTTAAGGCGGCATGAAGAAGAACTGCAGAAACTCACCGACGAGCACGTTTCCCTGCTAGATTCAGAGGCGAAAAAGAAGGAGGCCGATCTTCTTGAAGTTTAGATTGCCCGGAAAGGCCGAAGCCCCCGCGCAATCGCCAGAGCAGGAACCCGCGCCCCATCCGCTCGGCGACATGATCTCTCCCATCTCCGGTGGTCGCGTCCCCCGCCACGTCGCCATCATCATGGATGGCAACGGCAGATGGGCCCAGCAACGTGGCCTGCCCCGCGCCGCCGGCCACCGGGCCGGGTCGGAGAACATCCGCCGGATCATCGAGCGCTTCAGTGACCACGGTGTCCAGTACCTCACGCTTTACGCGTTCAGCACCGAGAACTGGAGCCGCCCACAGTCCGAAGTCCAGGCGCTCATCAAGCTCCTCTCCCGCTTCATCAAGCGCGAGCTCGATAACCTCCACAAGAACGGCGTGCGCCTCCAGTTGCTCGGCCACATCGAGTCCCTCCCGGAGTGGCTCCAGGACCAGGTTCAGGACGCTGTGGATCTTACAGCCGCCAACACCCGCCTCACTCTCAACCTCTGCTTCTCATACGGGGGCCGCGACGACATCGTTGGCGCCATCCGGGAGATTGTCGCCTCCGGAATCCCCGAGGAGCACATCACAGAGGAGGTGGTGGCGGAGTTCCTCTCGACCGCGGGCAGCCCGGATCCAGACCTGTTGATCCGCACCGCCGGCGACCTTCGCATCTCCAACTTCCTGCTCTGGCAGTGTGCCTACGCGGAGCTCTACTTCACCGATACGTTCTGGCCCGATTTCGGCCGCGAAGACATCGATATTGCGCTCGCCGAGTACGGCCGCCGCAAGCGCAAGTTCGGCTCGCTCCTCCCGGAAGACCTCGAAGCGATCTAGCGCCCGGCCTCCGCCCAGGCGCGCCGGATCAAGGCTGTGGCCTCGTTCGCCATCCACACCTGCCCCTCCGGCCCCTGGTGGAAGCCGTCGCGGTGCCCTTCCATCCCTTCCGGGTGGGTCTGCCACTGCGGGGCGTCATCGCTTTCGTAGGTCACGTGCAGGCGAGCGCAGGCTTCGCCCAGGCCACGGTGGACGTGCTGTCGGCGTGCCTCCACGCGAGCCCGCCCACGCCCGCTGTTGGCGTGGGGGCGCCGTCCCCGCTGCCCGTCCACCACCATCACCAGCCCCTCGCGCCGGAGCCCCACCCGGACGCACTCCATGACCCGGTCCACCACCACCTCGGGTTCGAACTGCGGCGCTCCGGCGACGAACGCCTTCACGAACCCGTGGAGTGACCGGAAGATCGCGTTGTGAGAGATCCACGGTGTCTCGGCCGCCTTTGTTCCCAGGCGAGCGAACGGACGTCCCAGCCACCCGAAGGAGCGCTCAAGCCGTAGCGGGATGGACTCATACAGGCACCAGTACTCCGCCACGTTCAGGTACACCATGTCGGGCTGGTATTCATCTATCCAGCGGTCCACGATCCCGGCGAACGCCTCGTTCGGCCATGCAGGCTTCAGGACAACCTCCACCCCGCCGAAGTCCGGGGCGAGCTGCTCCCGCATCAGGTCGTGCCGAAGCGGCACACCCGGCCCCAACGCCAATTGCTCGTTGGAGTTGCCGAGGAACAGGATGCGCATCGAGTAAGCCTAGGTCGCGCTCCCCATGCTGGAAAGCGCCGCTACTGCAGCTCGAACTCGAACTCCAGCCCCTCGCCGGTTTCGTCCCCGTCCAGCCACCAGCTTGGAGGAGTGAACCGGAGCGAGTACGTCCCTCTCGGCGGATCGTCGACCAGGAACCGGACGTACAGCCCGTCCGTGACCAGGCCCCCCGCCTGTCCGGGGAGGTTGCCGAGAGTCGACCCGTCCACGGCTACCGCGTTCCCGTTCGGTAGAACCAGCGCGAAGTTGTTCGCGCTCAGGCTCCAGTTCCCCTGTTTCCGGCTCGTCGCCTGCATGTCAAGCGTCAGCGCCAGCTTCCCGGTCGGGGCCTGCCGGTACACGATCGGCATATCTGCTCGGATGGTCGCCGAGACGACCTCCAGGTCCAGCAGCTCGATCGAGACCTCACCGGTCACTGGGGCCTCGCCCGGCTCCAGAGTGACGAGCTCACCCGCGCCCGTACCGAGCGGCACGCTCGCCTGGCGCTCGCGTCCCTCGCCGACGAGCAGGAAAGCATTGTTGAATTCGAAGTCGGCGGCCACGCGATAGACGAGGACGCCGCTGCTGGTGAGGCCCGCCGGCACGTTGGGGATCTCAGTCCCCTGCAGCAGGTTGAGCGCATTGCCGTCCACCACCGCGACGATCGGCGCCGTAAAGCGGCGCTGATCCGGCCCGTTGTTCGTGAACGTCGCGTCGATCGTGAGGCTGAAGATCTGGCGGCCAAGCGCATCCGGTTCGCTCGCCTCGAATGTCGCGTCCCCGAATGCGAGGGTGAAGCCCGAGTGCCATACGGTCTGGCCGATCGAGACGGTCTCTTCGCGGGCCTGGGGCCCCTGGGCGGTGTTGGTAGGAGACGTGGTCGGGGTGCGTGGGCTGCCACCGTCCCCATCGCCACCCCCACCGCAGGCGGCCACGAGTGCCAGCGTGAGAACACTCACAAGCACCATCAGGACCGTGCTCTCCCGATGCGTCACGCGCGTCATTTGTCGCTCCTCTTGAAAAAACCGTGAGATGAGTCACCGTACACCCCCGCCCGCAACGACAGCAACGACGTACGGAACTGTGACCCGCGGATCACCACCTGGTTGGAGGCTTCCCAAGAACCGTGTTGTTGCCCACCGTTGACGCTCGCCCGTCTTCGCCACACAGCCTACCCTTCCCGCGTGACTCCCCATCCCACACTCGGCGAAGAGCCCGGCCGCCGGGGCCTCTCTAACCTCCAGCTCAGAGTGCTCACAGCGGCAGTGGGACTGCCGGTACTCGGCGGGCTGGTCTGGGTCGGCGGGTGGCCGTTCGCAGTGGTCGCGGGTCTGGTGGCGGTGCTGGCCGCGGCGGAGTTCACGCACGGCTGGCTCATCCCCTCACTGCCGCTGAGGAACGTGCTGCCCCAGGCGCCGGTGTTCGCGACCACGGGGGTCGCGGTGGCAGGGAGCCACTGGGACGAGCGGTTCGTCGCGGCGGCGGCCTTGTTCGCCGTACTGCTCGCGATCGCCGGGTTGGCTCCCACGAACTTCTTCGGTCCGCGGCGGCCCTACCGGGTCCAGGCAGGCGCGTTCCTGTACATCGGCGTGCTGCTTTCGACAATCGTGCTGCTTCGAGAAGTGGACGGCGGGCGCTCGTGGGTGTTCCTGGCACTGCTCTCCACGTTCGCAGCCGATACAGGGGCTTACTCGGTGGGCAAGGCGATCGGGCGGCACAAGATGGCCCCACGGATCAGCCCCGGCAAGACCTGGGAGGGAGCCATCGGAGGCTACCTCACCGGAGGGGTGGCGGTGCTTGCGCTTGGCGCCCTGCTTGATGTCGATGCCAGCTCGACCGAGCTGCTGCCGTTGGCGCTGCTGCTGGCCCCGGTGTCCATGGCCGGCGACCTCGTGGAGTCCTGGATGAAGCGACGCATGGGGGTGAAGGACGCGTCCGGGCTGCTGCCGGGGCACGGTGGCTTCCTGGATCGGCTGGACTCCGTACTCTTCGTGGTGCCTCTGGTTTACGTCTTCGTGCGTGTGGTTGTGGTGTAATGGGGTTGCGCCGGCACCTCCCGGGCGCCCACTTCCAATGAACCCCACCCCCCTCCGTCCACCGCTGAACTCCATCACGCGGCATTCCAGGCAGGTACATGCCGATGAGTGAACCTCCACGGCTGCACAAGCCCTCGCTCGAGGACTTCATCTTCGAAGGCGAAGAAGTCCCGCTGCTCTTGCGGAAGCGCGTCGTGGCCGGCATCGCCGGCGTGTTCGTCCTCGCGGTCCTCGCCTACTTCGTGATCTCCGAGACGATGGGCATCTCGTACGAGGTAGATGCCGAGCCGCTCCGGGATTGGGTCGAGGATCTTGGCATCTGGGGGCCGATCGGCTTCATCGCCATCATGGCGCTCTCGGTGCTGTTCGCACCCATCCCGAACGTGCCGATCTTCATCGCGGCGGGTCTCGTCTGGGGGCCGGTGCTGGGGACGGCCTACTCGATGGCTGGCATGATCCTTGGCTCAGCGATGGCGTTCTACGCCGCGCGCTGGCTCGGCCGGCGGCGCAGCTGGCTGCTGCTGGCGCAACTGGCG
>CAYPAZ010000153.1:1716-6158 GCA_964408835.1 uncultured Anaerolineaceae bacterium | reverse complement strand
ATGCACGTCTCCCAGGAGTCCGCCGGCCACGACCGCACCTCAGCCCGGACTGGCGCCCTCTCCACCTTCGCGGCGAAGCTCGTCATCGCCCTCACCTTCCTCGTGCCCGTGCTCCTGCTACCACTGGGGGTCGCCGTGCTGGTGTCCATCGGCTGGGGAGCGGCGCTTCTTGCGGCCTTCAGCTGGTACCTCGCGGGCCTCAACCAGCGGTCCCGCGGCCGTGGGATTGCCTGGAACCTGCTCATGGCGGCAGCAGTGCTCTCCGCCAGCCAGGCAGTTGGGATGCTCATCAACCGCTGGACCGACTGAGTGGCCCCACGGCAGAGCTTGCTAAGCTCCCAGGAGCACTGGCAGCTTCTTAACCGCTGCCCCGACGTACTGCTGGTACCGCATCACGTGGGGGATCGCCTCCGTCTCCGTTCCCGTCAGCGACCGCATCCGCGCCGTGAACGGGTCCAGCCGCGAGTTCGCCACCCACTCAACCAGCCCCGGCTCCGCCGACCACGTCCGCCGGTTCCCCAGCTCCACCGTGAGCATCCTCAGCCAATCCACCGGCTCCGATGGCGGGGAGATCGGCGGGCAAAGGCGATTCTTGTCCGCGTCGTCGTCATATGTCGCCTCCACATGGCCCACCATCGCCGCGCTGAACGTTGGCTGGCACAGTCGCACCCACTGTGGCGTAATTCGCCGCCCCTCGAAGATCGGTCTCGATGGCCCGGGCGGGATCCCCGCCGCCGAACAATCGATGTGCACGGTGCGCTCCGTCGTCGGCACCGAGCCACCCTCCATCTCGATCTCGTCCCCGCCGATGCGCTTCACATGCCCCATCCGTACCACGTTCTTGATCCGCCGCAGCTGCTCCATCTCCTGCTGGCTCACGATCGCGCAGTGGTAACCCCGTGGCGTGACCTCCGGGTTCAACCGCAAGATCTCCCCGGCCGCCTCCAGCCGCTCGAACACCTCGTCCACCGTCTCCGACTCCGCCACTGCTTCCACCTGGTCAGCCAGGCTCCGCATCCCGCGAGCGAGGAACTCCTCCCCTGGCTGGAAGCACTCCCGGTTCAGCAGCCAGTAGTCCCGCGGCATGATCCAGCGGATGCTGGCCGGCTCCGCCCCGTTCGCCAGCAACCAGAGACACGTGTCCATGCCCGTCTTCCCGGCCCCGACCACGACGTACCCTTCCGGCGTCCCCGCGATTCGCGGCAGATCGTTCGGCGGCACGCACGTCACCCCGTCCGCCACCTCGTACCTCGGCGGATGCGTCGCTGGGATTTGCATGCTTGAAAACGACGCGTCCACCAGCTTCCGCGCCTTCACCATCGTCTGCTCCCCCGAAAGCAGCGAAGTCACCGTCCCGTCGTCCGATGCCTCGCTCATCGGCAAGAACTGCACCCGGCCCGACGGCAGGAAGCGCTGCTGCATCACCAGGTCGAAGTGGCTCAGCACCTCCTGCCCCGAAGCCAGCTCGTAGAACCCCCTGTTCAGCCCCACCTCATCCTTCGCTCCCGACCCCAGCGGGAACGAGTTCACTCCGTAGAGCCTCGCTGGCTGGTGCAGCCGGACGAATGGGTACGAATCGTTCCAGTGCCCCCCGGGGCGGTGCCGGCGGTCCACGAGCACTACCGTCGCCTTCGTCTCCTCCAGCAACACGTCCGCGAACGTCATCCCGACCGCGCCCGCGCCCACAATCAAGTAGTCAGATTCGATCACTCGTTCCGGCACGCTCTCTTGCCCCCTCGGATAATCAGCAGTAGATCGTGCGGGACTATAGGTCGTCACGCCACAGTAGCCAACCGGTCTTCACCGCCGTGCCTCAAGTCCAGCCGGGCGCCACGTGCCGCGGCGCCTGGTTCAGCACCACAGGAGTCGGGCGGTGCCGGGGAGTCCGAACGCCCCGGTGCTCGCCCGGCGAGTCCGATTACGGGATCGCGACCGTCGCGCTCAGTCCTCCAGGACGAACGTCACCTTCATGTTCACCCGGAACTCGCTGATCGAACCATCGGAGACGATGACCTGCTGCTCCTGCACCCACGCGCCTCTCACATTGCGGAGGGTCTGGTTGGCCCGGTCTATCCCGGTCCTGATCGCATCGTCAAAGCTCTTGGGGGATGACGCGGTAATCTCTGTGACTCGTGCAACCGACATGGGAAATCTCCAGGTGCGTTGTCCACTCTGGGCGCGAACAAGCGGCACTTCTAAGGTAACCCATCAGCGCAAGCCCGTTTTGCCCGCCACTGACCCCTCGCGGCCGCCCCTACCCCGAACCCGATCCTGAATCTGCCGAGCACGAGCGTCCAACTTCAACCCCCTCGATATCCAAAGACGGCCTCCCGCTGCGCATCGCAATGTGTTATGCTGCCCTTCTCAGCAGGCCCCATCCGCTCGGGCCCGCTACGGAAGCTGGATTGCCACGACCACCCTCTTTCTCCCGGAACGCCCCACCAACCTGATTCTCGCCGCCATCGCACCCGACGAGTACGAGAGCGTTAGCTCCGTCCTCACGTCTCACCCACTGCGCATGCGCGAAACCCTGCAGGAAGCCGGTGACCCACAGGACTTCGTGTACTTCCCAACCAGCGGGATAGTCTCCGTCCTCACCGTCCTCGAAAACGGCATGATGATCGAGTTCGCCACCGTCGGCCGCGAGGGCACGACCGGCGTCCCCCTCTTCCTCGGGATGGGCGATTCCAATATGGCGCTCATCAGCCAGGTTCCAGGGACGACCGCACGCATGACGGCTATCGATTTCCGTGAACAGCTGGCAGAAAGCCGGAGCTTCACCGATGTGGTGCGCAGCTACAGCGGCATCATGCTAGCCCTCGTCGCGCAGTCCGCCGCATGCAATCGCGCCCACCACGTGGATCAGCGCTGCGCCCGCTGGCTCCTGATGACCCATGACCAGTCAGCCAGCGATCATTTCCCGATCACACACGAATTCCTGGCCCAGATGCTCGGCGTCAGTCGGCCGAGCGTGACCCTGTCCGCCGCCGCCCTTCAGAATGCCGGCTACATCAGCTATCAGCGCGGCAAGATGACCATCCTCGATCGGCTGGGCCTCGAGCGTGCTTCCTGCGAGTGCTACACCGTTATCAGGGACCGCTTCCAACACCAGTACGACTGACCCCCGTCTGCTCGCGCCAGCTATATCGCAGCCCGGTACGCGCAGGGCATGATCGTTCCCGTAACCGCCCTCGCTCGGAAGATGCGCCCTCTGTGAATTTTAGACAGACAGCCGGGCGCAAGATCTAGTTGAAAGGCTGCCGCCAGTGCCTCCACTCGCGGCCCCCGGCCACCCCCGCGTGGGACTCCCCGCCCCTGTCCCCTGGCGGATATCTCGACCGCGCGAGCGGCGTGGCCGTTCTCCCAGGCCCTCCCCGGCGGGCCGCCGGTCACGGGCCGGGGCAACTAACACAACCGAACCCCACCGAGTCCGCCCGCTCCGGGGGTGAGGTCGAAAGAACTCCGGGACATAACGAAGACGCCACGGCGTCAGAGGTACCGATGCAATCCAGGAACCCCCAAATCAACCCGCGCACGTCGCGTGGTCTGCACGTCGCAATTCTGCTCGTCCTGGCCATCGCGGTCCTCGCCATTGCCCTCACCGTCCGATCGAGCCCTACAACTGCGGCCGCGGCCCCCGTTGAGCAATGCAACGATGACACGGCCAGCAACGTCGGTGGCCAGGGCATCAGCTGCACCGTTACTGTCGTGAACTACCTCACGAGCGCGGGCACTCTCGATCCCACCACCCCCTCCACCGTGACCGTTACCCGTTGCGTCGGCGCCGCCGGGCCGATCGCCGAAGGCGAAGGCACTTGCGACGACCCCGTCGTCACCATCTCAACGGAACCCGTGACCGTGGTCCAGCAATGCAACGGCTCAGGCAACGGCGGTGGTGGCGTCGTGATCTGCAGCGTCACCGTCACAAACCACTTCACCAGCCCGCCGCTCGACGCCATTACCGCCGCCACGATTTACCAGTGCGTCGGTTCCGTTATCACAGGGCCGGGGGAGCCCGCCGTCTGCACCCCTGATAACACCCCCGGCATCACCTCTGTCGGTGCTGCAACAGTTGGCCAGTGCAACGGCTCTGGGAACGGTGGCACGAGCGTCGGCTTCACCTGCACCGTGACTCCTGGTTCCACCACGACCACCACCCTCCCCATCAACGTCGACCAGTGCAACGACTCCGCGAACGGCGGCGGCTCGCTGGTGATCTGCTCTGCCCAGGTGATCAACGAGGTAGCACCACCGGGTGAGGAGTCGGCCACGCCACCCGCTCCCGAAACCGACACACCCGTCCCCACGCTACCGGGGACTGCTGTTCCAACCATCCCCGGCACACCCATTCCGACGGTCCCAGGCACACCGGTTCCCACGGTGCCCGCCACACCGGTTCCCACGGTGGCCGTCACACCGGTTCCCACGGTGGCCGTCACACC
>CAYPAZ010000153.1:0-1616 GCA_964408835.1 uncultured Anaerolineaceae bacterium | reverse complement strand
CACACCGGTTCCCACGGTGGCCGTCACACCGGTTCCCACGGTGGCCGTCACACCCATTCCGACGACCCCAGGCTCGACGCCTTTCTCGCCCGGGAACCCGACACCGGAAGCTGACGAGGCGCAGACCCCTACCCCGGGTGCTACCCCGGGTGCCACGCCTTCGGCAACGCCAGGTTCGCCCTCTGCAGGGAGCGGCGGACCCGGCGCCGGCGGCCAACAGGGGCTCGTCTGGGTGCTCGGGTTTGCGTCCATCGCCGCAGCTGCTGGCCTCTTCCTCGGGAGCCGCAAGTATGCGCGCCAACCCGCGCCTTGAGCGGCGCCGCCCGGTGGCAGAGAGCAGGGAGCTCTGCCACTGAACCAGGTCGCTGTTCACCCTCGGTGAATTTTGAACAGACACGCCCGTTTACGATGGCATCGAAGAAAGGCATTGGCCGGCTTGGTCACCCGGTCAGCAGGTAACACCATGGGGCTCCTCACCTGGATCCTCGTCGGCCTCGTCGCCGGCCTCGTCGCCAAACTCATCGTCGGTGGAGGCATCGGCGGACTCGGCCTGCGGGGAATCGCCCTCACCATCCTCCTCGGAGTCGGAGGTGCCATCCTCGGCGGATTCGTCGCCTCCTACATGGGCTGGGGGGATGTCACGGGCTTCAACGTCACCAGCCTCGTTATCGCCACGCTCGGTGCCATCGTCGTCGTCGTCGCCTGGCAGGCGATCTCCAGCAACCAGGGCGGTCGGCGCTTCGCCTAGCGCCGCCGCCCACACCCCACACACCCAACCACACCCAACACGCAGTCAGGAAATCAGCGCCGAGGCGCAAGAAAGCCAGTCAATCCATGGAGTCCGATACGCTTGCAATCCTTGGCGCCGTCCTCGGCGCCGTCGCAGTAGTCGCTCTCGCGTTCTTGCTGGTCGTACGCTCGAAACGCCGCAAAGGCGAAGCGCAAACCGCCGAGCTCCGCGACGGGTTCGGCCCCGAGTACGCTCGAACCGTCGACGCCCAGGGGCGCTCAGAAGGCGAGCGAGACCTCCTCGAGCGCAAGGAGCGCGACGCGGATCTCAAGCTGCGGAAGCTTTCTCCCGCGGAAGTCACCCAGTACAGCGAACGCTGGGCTGCAACCCAGGCCCAGTTCGTTGATGACCCCGGTGCTGCGCTCACCGCTACCGACCGTCTCATTCTCGAAGTCGTTGCCTCCCGCGGCTATCCCGCGGACGAGTTCGAGAACAGCGCGAGTGCGCTCTCGGTCGACCATCCGCGGGTCGTACAGGAGTACAGGGCCGCCCACGAGACCGTTGCCGCCCACCAGCGCAACGCCATCCCAACTGACGACCTCCGAACGGCGATGAAGCAGTACCAGTCGGTGTTCACCGAACTACTGGAAGCAGCTTGAGTCGCCCGGATTCAGCACCGGCGAGCCCCGAACGAGAGTGCGATTTGCCAATCAAGGCCCTCCCCATCACGTTCCGTTCGTGGTTCGCCGGCCCTCACAGCCTCTGCGGCCCCCCTGCCCGGCTGTCCGGCTCCGGGATTCCCTGGTCGGGCTCGCGAGTACGATAGGACTATGAAGCCCCTCAGCGGCAGACTTCGGTCGTGGCTGGGCGGGCTCCGACGGTCCCG
>CAYPAZ010000152.1:0-6182 GCA_964408835.1 uncultured Anaerolineaceae bacterium | reverse complement strand
GAGGCCGAGCAGTGTCTGTTCTGCGGCGCCGCCGGTGCGCTCGGTCGTGGGGGCGCAGGCGCGGCACCGCGTGCCCACCATCGAGTTCACCGCGCACTTTCCGCAGATCCCGATGCCGCAACGCCCGCACGAGAGCGTGGTGGTGCCTGCCTCGTGGGCGCAGCGCGCAAGTGCCATCCCGGCCTCCCCCGGCCCGTTGCAGGGCCTCCTTCAGAAGGTCGGCTTTCTCCTCGGGCACGGCCATTCCGCGGCCGGTGAACGTCTGGTGACCCGGTGACGCTTAGCGGTAAAGTTCCGGCCGCGTGCGCATCCACTCCCCCACCATTTCGCCGATCATGATGCTCGTGAGGTTGGTGTTGGCCCGGGGGACTTCGGGCATGATCGAGGCGTCCGCCACCACCAACCCTTCGATCGCGTGACAACGGCCGTACTGGTCCACCACGGCCCCCGAGTCGGTGCTCGGGCCCATCTTCACAGTGCCGCACGGGTGGTACCCGCTGGCGGAGAAGCGCCGCAAGAGCTCGTGAAGGCTGTCATCGCTCAACGGCACGTCAGGGTTCGGGAAGATGACCAGGTCGATGAGTCCGCCCAGCGCCCGCGTATCAACGAACGCGAGGGTATCCCGGAAGCACTGAGCAAGACGCAACAGGTCGCGCTCGTCCTCGCAGAAACGCTGCTCGATGCGGGGCTTCGCATGCGGGTCCGCCGACTCCAGGTAGACGCGGCCTCGCCCGTACGATTGCTCCAGCACAGCGGCGATGGCGAACGCGTCCTGGCCATCCATGCGCTGGGAGAAGGTGAATTGCTCGATCTGGAGGTCGTTCCGGTGCTCGCTGCCCGGCGCCGTGTACCGAAGGATCGTCTGCACGAGCGGCAAGTCGTGGTCGACGATCGACGGATCCTTCACGGTGCACGCGACCGCCAGCGCCGGGTGGTCGCAGAGGTTCGCTCCGACCGCCGGGACATCCCGCACGACATCGATCCCGAGCCCCTCGAGGTCCGCCCGCGGCCCGATCCCGGACCGCCAGAGGATGGCCGGAGATTGGAGCGCCCCCGCGGAGAGGACGATGACCCTGCCCGGGATGACCTCGACCGCGCCGTCCCGTTCCACTTCGACCCCGGCAGCCCGGCCCCCGTCGAACACAACCCTGCGGGTGTGGGTCCCGGGAGAAATCGTCAGGTTCGGCCGCACGCGGGCCGGCGCAAGGTACCCCACGGCCGTCGAAATTCGCACTCGCCCGACCTTGTTCATCGGGTGCGGCCCGCTTCCCCACGACTCAGGGTCGTTTGCGTCGGGGCAGTCGGGGTACCCCAGTTCACGCGCTGCCTCGAGGAACGCGGCCTGCGGGACGCTCATCTCCTCCGCGCTGTACCGCCGGATGGTGATCGGGCCGGAGTCGCCGTGATACGGCGCATCGCCGTAGTCCAGGTCACGCTCCAGCCGCTTGAACGCCGGCAGGACCCTGTCCCATGCCCACTCCGGGTTACCCTGCCCGGCCCAGCCATCGTAGTCCTCGGGCATCCCCCGTAGCGCGATGCAGGTGTTCACAGCGCTCGACCCGCCCGTGACCCGTCCCCGCGGGAACACCTGCTCCCGGCCCCGCTCCGTCGGCAGGTACGAAAAGCCCCAGTCGTGGTCCCTGAGCGAGTTCTGGTTCCCGTTCACGAGGTCGAACGGCGTCTCCTCCAGCCGGGCGTAGTCGGGCCCCGCCTCCACCAGGCACACCCGCACGCGGGGGTCTTCGCTCGCCCGCGCAGCGATCACCGCGCCTGAACTCCCGGCCCCCACGATCACGAGATCGAACGGCTCTCCTGTGTTCCCTGACATCGGTCGCCCCCTCACGTATCATGGCGCGCGCAGGCTCCGGCCCGCACCACACGCATTTCCAGTCGGTTCCCACCGCTAGACGAGGCATTGTAATGACGTTCGCCACAGTGCTCGCGCAGGCGCGCGCCGAAGGCCGCACTCTCCTCAACGAAGTCGAGGCCAAGCAGGTCCTCCGCGAAGCCGGCGTCCCGGCCACCGAAACCACGCTTGCCACCAGCCGCGATGACGCGGAGAAGCAGGCCGAAGCCATGGGCTATCCCGTCGTCCTCAAGGTCATCTCACCCGACATCGCCCACAAGACTGACGCCGGCGGCGTCAAGCTCAACCTCCAGGACCGCGCCGAAGTCGGCGAGGCGTTCGATGCCATCCTCGCCGGCGCAAAGCAGTACGACGCCAATGCCCGCGTCCTCGGTGTCTCCGTCCAGCAGATGGTGAAGCCGGGCACGGAGGTGATCGTCGGCATGACCACCGACCCTCAGTTCGGCCCCGTCATGATGTTCGGCCTCGGCGGGATCATGGTCGAAGTCCTGAAGGATGTCTCGTTCCGTCTTGTCCCACTTGAAGAGAAGGACGCGGCCCAAATGATCGCCGAGATCAAGGGGGCACCCGTCCTCCAGGGGGTCCGCGGTCAGCCGCCAGCGGACACAGCGGCCCTCAAGAAGACCCTCCTCAGCATTTCGTCCTTCGTCGAACAGCACCCGGAGATCCAGGAGCTGGACCTCAACCCCGTCTTCGCCTACGCCGACGGCGCCCTCGCCGTCGACGCCCGTATCGTCATCACTCCGGAGGGATAGACCACAGGGACACACAAGCATGAAGTTCATTAAGGTCATTCTTTGTGCGCTTCCTGTCTTCGTGGTTCAAGCGGCATGACCGAACACAAGCTCCATCGGATGTTCAACCCCGAGGTCGTGGCCGTCATCGGCGATAAGGGCCCCGGCTACATGTGGCTGCGCAACAACCTCCCCCTGAAGGAGAGCGGCGGGCGCCTCTACTCCGTCCAGCTCGACGAGAAGGAGATCCCCGGCATCGAAGCGCTGGGAGTCAAGAATTTCAAGTCGCTCGCGGAAGTCCCGGAGCCGATCGACTATGCCGTCGTGGCTGTGCCGCGGCAGGTCGCGCAGTACGTCCTCAAGGACCTCATCGCTGCGAAGGCGCACGGCGCCGCGTTCTTCACGTCGGGGTTCGCCGAAACCGGCGAAGAGCCGGGCATCTCCCTTCAGGCCCAGCTCACAGAGATGGCCCGCGAGGCGGACTTCAACCTCGTCGGCCCCAACTGCATGGGCCTCTATCTTCCCCGGGCGGGCGTGCGCTTCAACAACGACCTTCCCGTCACGAGCGACGGCCGGATAGCCTTCCTCTCCCAGTCCGGCACTCACGGCATTATGTTCAGCCTCGTCGCCAGCGCGAACGGCCTTTACCTCTCTCGCGCAGCCAGCTTCGGAAACGCGGTCATCCTCGATGTCTCGGACTACCTCGAGTACCTCGCGCAGGATGAAGCCACCGAGGTCATCGGGATGTACGTCGAGGGCGCCCGCAATGGCCGCCGCTTCTTCCGCACCCTCCGCGAGGTCACCAAACAGAAGCCCGTCGTCGTCTGGAAGGGCGGCCAAACCGAGGCTGGCGCTCGCGCCACCATGTCCCACACAGCGTCGCTCGCAGCGCCCCAGGCCATCTGGGAAGGGATGATGGCCCAGTGCGGTGCGATCACCACCAACAGCCTCGACGAGACCATCGACGTCATGCGCCTCCTGACCCAGGCGAAGCCGTTCCCGGGCCGGCGGATGGCGCTCCTCGCCCAGACCGGCGGGCAGTCTGTCTCCATCACTGACGCCTTCGCCAGGGCCGGGCTCGAAGTCCCGCGCTTCACCGAGGACACCTACGCGAAGCTCGGCGAGTTCTTCAACATCGTCGGCGGCTCCTACCAGAACCCGCTCGACATGGCCGGCACCATCCAGGGCAACGTCGAAGTCCTCGACCGCATCCTCCGCATCGTCGATGCCGACCCCAACGTCGACGCCATCGCCATGGAGCTTTCCGCGATGTTCGCTGCCCGCCAGTGGAAGTCGAAGCCCGAGAGGCTGGACCAGACCCTCGACGCCCTCAAGGCCCACATCGACCGCTCCCCGAAACCCCTCCTCGCCATCCTCCACCCCGCGCACGAAGCCGAGTACGTCGCTTCCATCGCCCCCAAGTTCACCGAGCGCGCCATCCCCCTCTTCCCATCCTTCGACCGCGCCGCCACCGCCACCGCGCGGGTGTTGTGAGTCTCGCGGGTTGACACGGACTTCGTGTTTCACGAAGATCGTGACATGCGCAACGTCACTATCTCCCTCGATGAGGATCTGGTCCGCAAGCTCAAGGTAGAGGCCGCCCGGCGCGACATGAGCGTCTCAAGGTTCCTGGCCGCCCTCGTGGCCCGTGAACTCGAGCCGGCAGCTGACCCTGACTACCAGCGCGCGATGCGCCAGTTCCTGGGTGCAGCACCGTTCATCGATCGAGGCGAGCCCCCGGTGCCGTTCCCAACCCGGGAGGAACTGTATGACCGCCCTCTGGTTCGTCGACACGAACGTCCTGCTGTACAACCGCGACAGGGCTGAGCAGACGAAGAGAGCTACCGCCGCCGCGTGGCTCGGCGCCCTCTGGAAGGACCAGCTTGGCCGCCTCAGCTATCAGGTCCTGATCGAGTACTACGCAAACGCTACGCGGGTCGATGCTCGGCTCAGTCCCGAGCATATCCGCGACGACGTGAGGGCACTCCTCCTCTGGGATCCCGTGCCGCCTGGCCCACAACTTCTGGAGGTAGCCTGGCAGGTGCACGCTCGCCATTCCATCTCATGGTGGGATGCCCTCATCGTCGCGGCCGCGAAGTCCGCCGGTTGCTCCCACCTGCTCTCCGAGGACTTCCAGGACGGGCAGGACTTCGGCAACCTCCTGGTGGTCGATCCGTTCGTCCACACGCCCGAGTCTTTGCTGACGAGCTGATGCGCTAGCCGCGTGTCGCACCGGGAGCGGTCATACTGGTGCAAATGTCCCCCCCTCCCCCCGACTCCCGCTTCCGGCGTCTCCGCGTCTACAACCTGGTCATGGGCGTGCTCCACCTCGCCCAGGGCATCCTCATCCTGGCGCTCAGCAACGACTTCACGCTCCCGGTCCATGCGACGTTCCTCCAGGGCCAACCCGGTACCGAACCCGCGGAGCTCGACCACCTCTTCGACCTCCGCATTGGCATCGCGGTTGCCTCGTTCGTGTTCATCTCGGCTGCCGCGCACCTGCTGCTGGTGACGCCGGGCATCTTCGACTGGTACCGCCGCAACCTCGAGCGCAGCCGCAACGACGCCCGCTGGATCGAGTACTCGGTGAGCGCCTCAATCATGATCGTGCTCATCGCCATGCTCACCGGCATCGTCGATGTGGCCGCCCTGATCGCGCTCTTCGGCGTCAACGCCTCGATGATCTTCTTCGGTCTCGTCCAGGAGCACACGGCGGAGCCCGGCAAGGGCAGCCTGCTGCCGTTCTGGCTGGGCTGCATCGCGGGCGCGGTCCCCTGGCTGGCCATCGCCATCTATTTCATCAGCCCCGGCAACGACGCGACCCCGCCCGGCTTCGTGGTCGGCATCTTCATTTCGCTCTTCGTGTTCTTCAACGTCTTCGCGCTCAACATGTGGCTGCAGTACCGCCGCATCGGGCCCTGGCGCGACTACCTCTTCGGCGAGTCCGCCTACATCCTCCTCAGCCTGACCGCGAAGTCAGCCCTCGCGTGGCAGGTGTTCTTCCCCACGCTGGTCGACTGACCCGGATTACCACTCCCTGCCAATCCCACCCCGCGACCCGAAGAACCCCGCGGGCCAGTTCCTCCCCGTCATCATCGCTTTGTCCACATCCTCCGGCGTCGCGATGCCGGCGTCGACAATTGCCTTCGCCTCCCGGTACGCCGCGCCGAACACCCGGTTCAGGATGAACCCGTACGTCCCCGGCATGTCCTTCACCATGCTCACGACCTTGCCCGCAGCTTCAGCCAGCGCCTTCGTTGTCTCGATTGTCTCCTCGCTCGTCTCCGGCGTGTAGATCACCTCGCACATCCGCATCGTCACCACCGGGTTCGAGAAGTGCATCCCGACGAACAACGGCTTCAGCGCCTCCGACACATCCCGCGCCACGTCCTGGATCGCGAACCCGGAAGTGTTGGTCGCGAAGATCGCCTCGCGCTTCACCAGCGCGTCGAGGTCCCTGAACACTTCCTGCTTCAGTTCCAGCTTCTCGGGAATGGCCTCGATGAGGAAGTCTATCCCGGCCAGCTCCTCCAGCTTCGTCGTGAACGAAATCCGCTCCATCGCCGCCACCGCGTCGTCGA
>CAYPAZ010000151.1:0-6185 GCA_964408835.1 uncultured Anaerolineaceae bacterium | reverse complement strand
GAACTCCGCCGTCTCACCCCGCCGGGGGCCTTCGGTGATGGCGCCGGTGCCGGGAGCAGTCATCACGAGCCTCACCGGGTCCGGCGGCAGAGGCGGGATCCGGCCGTCCAGCTGAACGGGCTCCTCGGCGACAACCAGGGTGCCTTCAGCCGCCCGGACGTGAAGGGTTGCGAGGGTCATGGAGTATCGGCCGGTGCAGGAGGAGAGGTCCAGGTCGCCGCTGAACGACACGGGATCCTGCGGATCGAGGCCCAGGAAGGCTCTGCGGCAGGCTTCGGTCACGGTCGGCCGCAGACCGCGCCCGCTATCGGAGTTTGTGAGGACAGTGCAGGCGTAGTTGGCCGCCGGCGCGAACTCGAAGGCGGAGAGCTGACCGTTCGTGGCTCCGCCGTGTGCAACGAACTGAACTCCGGCGACTTCGGTGAGCATCCAGGAGAGACCTATCCAGGGGCACATGCTGCCGGCGGGGCGCTGGGGGCGTTGCATCTCGGCGAGCGATTCGGGGGTCAGGAGGCGGTCGCCCAACGGAGTGGTGCCATCGTGCATATGGAAGGCGGCCCATGCGAGCTGGTCAGGCACATCCGAGATGAGCCCACCCCCAGGCGCGATGCTCCGGGGAACCGCCCACGGCGTGGCTACCCTGGGGCCCTCGGGAGTACGGACGTGGCCCGTGACGACGCGGTGGACGATGGTCTCTTCCGGGAAGTAGAACGAGTGGCCCATGCCGAGGGGCTGGAGCACCCGTTCGCGAATGTACCGCTCGAACCCGAGTCCGCTGATGACCTCCACGATGCGCCCCAGCGTGTA
This sequence comes from uncultured Anaerolineaceae bacterium, assembly GCA_964408835.1. GTDB lineage: Bacteria > Chloroflexota > Dehalococcoidia > Tepidiformales > Tepidiformaceae > CAYPAZ01. Next base: position 5,378 of record CAYPAZ010000151.1, on the reverse strand, counting down.
GAACCCGGCGTTGCTGTAGGAGAACGCGACCCCCGCGGGCAGCACCTGCGGCTGGTCGGCGAGCCGATCGACGACCTTTTCGAGCGCGTCGGCTCCGCGGCCGGTGTTCGCGAAGACATCGCCGACGAAGCCGCCGTGGTGCGTGAGGAGGTCGCGCACGGTGAGTCGCGCCGCGTCGGCCTCGGACTGGAGCCGGAAGCCAGGCAGGTAGGTCCGGACGGTCGCATCGAGGTCGATGCTGCCTGCTTCCAGCAGTTGCATGATGGCCGTGGCCGTGAAGGTTTTCGAGGTCGAGCCTACCTGGAACAGGGTGTCGACCGTGACCGGCAGAGGATGGTCGACGTTCGTGACGCCGAACGCTTCGGCGTAGACCTCGCCGTCGTGGAGGACTCCGACGGCGACGCCCGGGACCGCGAGATCGAGCATGGCCTCCTTCACCACCGCAGCGACGAGGCCGGGGAGCGGGGCTGGGTTCATGGCCGCCATTCTAGTGCGGACGAACCCGAGCGGGCGCCGGTGTAGGCTTTCGGCATGTCCCGACCGTTGGAAGACCTCACCATCCTCGACCTCACCTGGGTACTCTCAGGACCGTTCTGCTCCATGCTGCTCTGCGACCTCGGCGCGGATGTCATCAAGGTCGAGCGGCCGCCGAACGGCGACATCGCCCGGACGACCACTCCCTACCAGAACGGCTGGAGTGGGTACTTCTTCAGCATCAACCGGGGGAAGCGCTCGGTGGCGATCGACCTGAGGAACGCCGAGGGCAGCGAAGTGTTCCTGAAGCTGGTGGAGAGAGCCGACGTGGTCATCGAGAACTTCACACCAGGGACGATGGACCGGCTCGGGATCGGGTACGAGATATTGAGAGCGCGCAATCGGCAGGTCATCCTCGCATCTATATCGGGGTTCGGGCAGACGGGGCCCTACCGCGACCGGCCGGCGCTGGACATCATTGTCCAGGGGATGGGCGGGATCCTCTCGATCACCGGCGAGCCGGGGGGGAGGCCGGTCAGGCCCGGCGCTTCGTTCGGCGACATCATCGCGGGCCTGTTCACGTCGACGGCGGTCCTTGCGGCGGTGCACGAGCGGGAGCGGAGCGGGGAGGGGCAGGCCATCGATATCTCGATGCTCGACTGCCAGGTAAGTGCCCTTGAGAACGCTGTGATGCGTTACTTCGTGACCGGTACGGCCCCTGAGCCGATCGGGACGCGGCACCCGAGCGCGACGCCGTTCCAGGCGTTCCCGACCGCCGATGGGTACCTCGTCGTGGCGCTGGGGTTTGGCGAGGAGAACCAGTGGGCGCTCCTCTGCGGGATCCTTGGCCTGCCGGAGCTCATCGACGACGACCGCTATGCCACCAGCCCCAGGCGAACCCGGCGCCACGCGGAGCTCGAGCCGGTGCTGGAGGGGGCATTCCGGAAGCGCACGACGGCCGAGTGGCTGGAGGACCTGGTCGCCGCCGGGATTCCGTGCGGGCCTGTGAACGGGATTGCCGAGGTCGTGGCCGACCCACAAGTACGCGAGCGCGGGATGATCCAGGAGGTCACGCATCCGGAGGCGGGGACCATCCCGATCGCGAACACACCGTTCCGGTTCTCGCGGTCGGCGGCGGGGATCAAGGGACCGCCGCCGGGAGTGGGACAGGACACGTTTGATGTGCTGGGCGAGCTTGCGGGGATCGCGGAGGAGGAGGCGAGGCGGCTCGAGGAGGCAGGGGCCGTGGCTTCGAGCGGCGGCCCGGACCTCGGCCGGATCCTTGGGGCCTAGCCGACGGACCGGTAGAGCCCGTTGGCGGCGATGTACTCCACGACCGAGGCCGGGAGATCTTCCGGGTGAAGCCCGGACTCGATGCGCTGCCGCATCGACGACGACGAGACGTTGACACGGTGGTGTGGCAGCTCGGTGACGGTGAGCCGTTCGCGGAAGTGCGCGAGGTGCTCTTCGACGAACGCCTCGACCTCGTCCAGCGGAGTGGAGCCGCGGTTCGTGGCGATGACGCGGTGGTGGGCGAAGAAGGCGGCGAGCAGGCGCTCCATCTCACCTTCTGCGTAGTACTTCGGGTCCGCGAGGCGGACCAGGGTGTCGTGGCCCATGACGAAGTCGAAGGTCGTGGCCGGGAACGCTTCGCGGAGCGCCAGAGCCTGGTCGACGAAGCGAGCGGCATTGGAGGCGAGGACGGCGAAGGGCCGTTCGGAACGGGCGGCGAGGAGCATGCCAACCCGGTGCTCGAGTGGAGCGCCGTACAGGCCCTTATCGACGTTGTTGGTGCTGAGGAGCGCCGCGGCTGCGCCGTCATCGCCGGCGGCCAGATCCATCAGGTCGAGGTGTGCCAGGGTTGGTGGGTTGAAGGCGGAGGAAAGGACGGCGACGCGGCCGGGGAGTGGGGGTCCAACGTCGAAGCGGGCAACGCCGGGCGCAGGGGCTTCCTGGAGCGCAGCCAGCCGCAGCCGGGCTTCGGCGGTGAGGGTCACCAGCCGATCCTACGCTCGGGTGGGGTTACGCAACCCCGGGTTGCCGGACCCCTGACCAGTCGACCCGGTACAGCTCGTCGGGCGGGAGCCAGTCCCGCATGATTCGACGGCACTGATGGGGCCGGGCGCCGATGTCGTGGGTCACGAAGAGCCAGCCGGGCTCCGGTGGACCGGTCACGACGTGGAGGCGGCGCCGGTTGGGGTCGTAGAAGATTCCACTCACCTTCTCACCCTCCTGATCTGGAGTATCGGCTATGGATCCATTAAGCGCATAGATAGCTCAGGAAAGAATTCGTAACTGGAGGGGGTTAGAATCCGGCGCATGGTTTCCAGGGCCGCGGCTGAGGTGATGCCGGCGCTCGTCCTGCTGGAGGGCGGCGAGTTCGTGATGGGGAACGCGAGCGGCCGGCCGGATGAGCAACCAGAGCACCCGGTCGTGGTGCGGCCGTTCCGGGCCGCAGTCGAGCCTGTATCGAACCGGGAGTACGCGGTGTTCCTTGAGAGCGCCGGCCATGCCGAGCCACCGACCTGGCACGACGACCGGTTCAACGCACCTGGCCAGCCGGCGGTGAGCATCAGCTGGCACGACGCGTCGGCGTACTGCGCGTGGCTCTCGGAGGTGACCGCCGAGCCTTTCCGGCTGCCGACCGAGGCCGAGCGGGAGTTCGCGGCCCGGGGCGGGTTGGCCAGCGCCACCTGGCCGTGGGGGGACGAGAAGCCCGGGTCCCGGCCGGAGCTGGCATCGGTGGCGGGGCTCAACCAGCCGCACGAACCCGCTCCCCGCTGCGCGAACGGCTACGGACTCCGGTGCATGGCCGAGAACGTCCACGAATGGTGCAGCGACTGGTACGCGAAGGAGTACTACGCGGAGTCGCCCCGGGAGGACCCGCGGGGACCGGCGAGCGGGACGAGGCGAGCCAGCAGGGGTGGCGCGTGGCGGCACGCCGTAAAGTTCACGCCGGTTGCGGCACGTTCGAGCCTTGTACTCGAGTACCGGTACAACGACTACGGGTTCAGGGTGTACGCCGACGCCTGAGGAGAGGAGCGGCTGGCTGGAACGCTGGTTCCCGGCGCTGGTGCTGGGCGGCGGCGTGGGTGCGGTGTCGTCAGCTGCGGTGTTGGTACGGCTCGCGGACGAGGCCCCGGCGCTGACGATCGCAGCGTACCGAATGTTGTTCGGGGCGGCTGCGCTCGTCCTGATGGCGGTCGTGCTTCTGCTCCTCCGCCGGGACCGGCTGCCGCGAGGTAGTGCCTACCCTGCGATGATCTTGAGCGGGGCTCTGCTCGCGGGTCACTTCTGGAGCTGGTTCGCATCGCTGGAGCGGACATCGCTCGGGAGCAGCGTGGTGATCGTCGCCACCCAGCCGTTGCTCGCCGCGATCCTCGCGGTGGTGTTCCTCCGGGAGCGGCCGACGCGTACAGATATCACTGGCATCGCGGTTGCGGCGATCGGGCTGGGGATCATCGGCGGGCGGGACTTCGTGAGCAGCCCCGGCGAGCTCGGGGGTGACCTCCTCGCCCTGCTCGGCGCGCTGCTGGTCGCCGCGTACCGCACGGTGGGCCGCGCGCTCCGTCCAGAAATGAGCGCGACGATGTACTCGGCGGTGGTTTACACGGTGGCGGCGGTCTGCCTCTGGGGGCTGGTAGCCGGGCTGCGGCCCGAGGTTGGAGGGTTCGAGGGCAAGACCTGGGGTTACCTGGTGCTGTTGGCGTTGCTCCCCCAGGTGGTGGGGCACACCGCCTTCAACTGGGCGATACGGCACTTCCGGGTGGTAACCGTCAGTCTCGCGAACATGGGCGAGCCGCTCCTTGCGACTCTGCTCGCGATTCCCATCCTCTCCGAGGATCCGACGTGGGCCGTCATCGCCGGAGCGCCGTTCATCCTCGCGGGCGTGGTGATAGGGCTCTGGGGGTCCGCACCGATTGAGCGCTCGCAGGGGCCAAGTCAGGGCAGTGGCCCAAGACGACCCTCGATGGCGTCGCGCGATTCGGCGTAGACCTCGCCGAATGCTCGAACGAGTCCGAAGCAGCCGCTGAGCATCATGTCTCCGAACGGTGCGGCGAAGTAGGGTCGCAGCGCGGTCCCACGGATCTTGTCCCGTTGGGGGCCCGTGGCTGCCACGAGGACGGGCCCAGAGTCCGAGACGAGGCTTCGATCGGCATGGTGGGCGCCGTGACCCTTCGTCTGGAAGACCTCTTCGTTCGTGAGGCTGCCGCCTCGCATGCGTTCAGTGAACCGGGCTATCTGATCGGCGGTGACCTCGCCGGTGTGGTGCTCGTAGAGGCTCGCGATCTGCCGGCCGCGCAGGTGGAAGCCGAGCAAGTGCATGTTCCCGAGGTTCAGCACCACCGTCTCGGCGGTTGAGGCAACTCGATCATCGTGGAGCGCCCCGAGCGCGGCGGCCGGGCCCGTGTCCATGAACGCCACAGGCGAACCGTTGCCCGCACTGGCGACGGTTGCCCGCGCGCGGGTCAGGTAGCCGGGCAGGTCTTCGGGGCGGTACGCGAACGCGAGCAGGTCGTTCCGGCCGGTGACGACCCGGCGAAGGTGGTCGAACCGGAAGACACGGTCCGAGACTCCGGGCGGGGCCGCGCCGTGATCCAGACAGCCGACGGCTACGCCATCGAACTCCGCAGGCTCCTCGAAATCTGTCAGCGTCCGATGGATGGCATCGAGGTCGAGGTCACGGAGTTCGATCCGAACACCGGCCGGCTCTTCATCGTCGGTGACCAACTCCACGCCCATCTCGCGGACGCGATCGAGGTCGTCATCGAACGTCTGGGCCGCCTCGTGGGTCGCGAAGGCGTGGAGCCCGGCGCGGAGATGGTCCTCGAGTGCCCAGTGACAGGGCCCGCCCCCAGCGACCGCGCCGGTGAGAAACACGGGCCGGGACTCGCTGGTGGCGC
>CAYPAZ010000150.1:4513-6193 GCA_964408835.1 uncultured Anaerolineaceae bacterium | reverse complement strand
GCCGCCGTTGCCCTGTTTCGGTGCACCCAGATGATCCTCTATCCTCGCGGCTGATGAGCCAGGCAATCCGTACCGAAACCCAAGACGGCGTCCGCTCCGTCATCCTCTGCCGCCCGCAGGAATACAACACCATCACTCCCCAACTCCGTGAAGAGTTGGGCGCCGCCATCGAAGAAGCCGACCACGACCGCGAGGTCCGCGTCATCCTCGTCCGTGCCGAAGGTCCGGCGTTCTGCGCCGGCTACCGTCTCGACACCAGCACCTCCGCCCAGCGCCAGGCAACAGACCGCGAGGCGGAGCGTCAGGTGCCAGCCTGGGACTCGGTCCAGGACATGGGCATGATGGGCCGCTACGTCGAGACCTACATGAAGCTCTGGTACGCCCGCAAACCTACCATCGCGGCAGTCCAGGGGTGGTGCATCGGGGGCGGCACCGACATGGTCCTCTGTGCTGACATCATCATCGCCGCCGAGGACGCGTCCTTCGGATACCCGCCCTCTCGCGTGTGGGGCACGCCCACCACCGCGATGTGGGTCTACCGCATGGGCCTCGAGCAGGCGAAACGCTACCTCCTCACCGGGGACGAGATCACGGCTCCCGAAGCGGCCCGCATCGGGCTCATCCTCGAGACCGTCCCGCCGGAGAACCTCCAGGGCCACGCCATGGCCTTCGCCAGGCGCATGGCCCAGGTCCCCGCGAACCAGCTGATGATGCTCAAACTCCTCTGTAACCAGACGGTCGAGAACATGGGCTTCGCCTCCAGTCGAACCCTCGGGACGCTCTTCGATGGCATCGCCCGTCACACTCAGGAGGGCCTCGACTTCGTCTCCCGCTCTCAGGACGTCGGCTTCCGCCAGGCTGTTCGCGAACGGGACGACCCATTCGGCGACTACGGATCCGGCCCACGGTCGCGCCGCCGGCGCTGAATCCGCACGCGTTCCCACGCGGTTGTAAAGTGAGTCCAATCGCCGCGGCTCACCCGCCCCGGAACGCGCTATGACCAAGTACGTTTACCTGTTCTCCGATGGCGACGGCTCGCTCCGCGACCTGCTGGGCGGCAAGGGCGCTGGACTGGCCGAGATGACCCGTGCCGGCGCTCCGGTCCCTCCGGGTTTCACCATCACCACCGAGGCGTGCAACGCCTACTCCGCCTCCGGCGAGTTCCCGGAAGGGATGTGGGACCAGGTCGTCGCCGGCCTCGAGGACATTCAGCAAAAGACCGGTCGCATCTTCGGGGACCCGGCGAACCCCCTCCTCATCTCCGTTCGCTCCGGCGCGAAGTTCTCGATGCCCGGCATGATGGACACCATCCTCAACCTCGGACTGAACCCGGCAGTGGCTGCCGGGCTGGCCGCTCAAACCGGCGACTCGCGGTTCGCCCTCGACTCCTATCGCCGGTTCATCCAGCTCTTCGGACGAATTGTCCTGGGCGTCGAGGGCCGTCGCTTCGAAGCCATCCTCGACAGGGTCAAGGGTCCTGCGCGCCAGGACACCGACCTCTCCGTTGCGGAGCTCGAGTCCGTCGTCGAGGAGTTCAAGACCGTCGTCCGCGAAGCCACCGGCGAGCCGTTCCCCGAAGATGGGCTCACCCAGCTCCGCCGGGCGATCATTGCCGTGTTCGGTTCCTGGAACGGCCGGCGGGCGGTGGACTACCGCCGCCTGAACAAGATCCCCGACAAC
>CAYPAZ010000150.1:0-4503 GCA_964408835.1 uncultured Anaerolineaceae bacterium | reverse complement strand
CGGTGAATGTCCAGGCGATGGTCTTCGGAAACATGGGCCCCAACAGCGCTACCGGCGTGGCCTTCAGCCGCAGTCCCGCCACTGGCGAAAACAAGCTCTACGGCGAGTTCCTGCTCAACGCCCAGGGCGAGGATGTCGTCGCCGGGGTCCGCACACCCCGCCCGATCGCCGAGATGCAGGAGATCCTCCCCGTGGCCTACGATGAGTTCGCGGCCATCGCCAACCAGCTCGAGCGCCACTTCGGCGATGTCCAGGACATGGAGTTCACCGTCCAGCAGGGCGACCTCTACATCCTCCAGACTCGGAATGGGAAGAGGACTGGCTCCGCGGCCGTCAGGATTGCCGTCGAGATGGCGAACGAGGGGCTGATCGACCGCGCCACAGCTGTCTCCCGCGTCGAGCCGCTGGTCCTGGACCAACTCCTGCACCCAACCCTGGAGCCGCGGTCCCGCGGAGCGGCCAGGCTGATCGCGCGGGGACTCCCGGCCTCGCCGGGCGCGGCTACAGGCCGGGCCGTCTTCCACCCCGATGAGGCGGTCGAAGAAGCGCGTGCCGGCCATCGGGTGATTCTCGTCCGGAACGAGACCGCCCCCGAAGACTTCCACGGCATGGTCGCTGCGGAGGCAGTCCTCACCGCCAGGGGCGGCATGACTTCCCACGCCGCCGTGGTCGCTCGCGGCATGGGGAAGCCCTGTATCACTGGCGCCGGCGCCCTCCGCATCGAAGAGGAAGCCGGGCAGTTCACCGTCGATGGCTTCGTGGTCCGAGCTGGCGACTACATCACCCTCGATGGGTCCACCGGCGAAGTCTTCGCCGGTGAGATCGCAACCCACGAGCCAGAACTCAGCGCAGACTTCGGGACGCTCATGGCCTGGGCCGACGTGTTCCGCAGGACCGGTGTCCGGGCCAACGCCGATACCCCCGCCGATGCCGAGCTTGCCCGCCGGTTCGGCGCCGAGGGCATAGGTCTTTGCCGCACCGAGCACATGTTCTTCGAAGGCACCCGCATCAACGCTGTCCGGGAGATGATCGTGGCCGATACCGAAGCCGGGCGCCGCGAAGCACTCGCGAAGATCAAGCCCTACCAGCGTGAAGACTTCATCGCCATCTTCCGTGTGATGGACGGCCTTCCCGTCACCATCCGCACCCTGGACCCACCGCTCCATGAGTTTCTTCCCGCCGGGCACGAGGAGATCGAAGCCCTGGCTCGAGAGCTCGGAGTCTCCGCGGACAAGCTTCGAGCCCGTGTGCAGTCGCTTCGTGAGGTCAACCCGATGCTTGGGCTCCGCGGCTGCCGGCTCGGCATCCTGTACCCGGAAATCACAGAGATGCAGGCTCGTGCCATCTTCGAAGCGGTCGTGGCCTGCCGCGAGGAAGGTGTCACCGTTCAACCGGAGATCATGATCCCGCTCGTCAACACCCCTGAAGAGCTCCGGCTCCAGGCGGCCATCGTCCACTCGGTCGCTGCCGAGCTCGCCGTGCAGGACTACCTCGTCGGGACGATGATTGAGCTCCCTCGCGCCGCCCTCGTCGCCGGCGAAATCGCTGAAGTTGCGGACTTCTTTTCCTTCGGTACAAACGACCTGACACAGACCACGCTGGGGATCAGCCGTGATGACTCAGCCCGCTTCGTCCCTATCTACGTGGAACAGGGCATCCTCCCGGACGATCCCTTCCAGGTGCTGGACCAGGAGGGTGTCGGCCAGCTCGTGGAGATGGGCGTGAAGCGGGGTCGCGCAGCACATCCCGCGCTCAAAGTCGGCATCTGCGGCGAACACGGCGGCGACCCTCCATCAGTCGAGTTCTTCGCCCGCGTTGGAGTCGACTACGTCTCCTGCAGCCCATACCGCGTGCCGATCGCCCGCCTCGCCGCCGCACAGGCCGCTCTCGGCCATGATGCTGCGGCCGCTATTCAGCGCACGGCGTAGCGCCGCAGCGCCCTACCGCGTCAGTTCGATGGCCACCAGTACGTGGAACGCGATGTGCGCCCCGCCAAATGAGGTCATGTGAACGCCGTCCGCGGCGCGCATTGTCCCGCACTGGCCGAACGCGTTGCAGCCGTACGAGAAGTAGTCCCCTTCGGCGTCTGTCGTGATGGCCCATGTGTCGATGAAGGCCACCCACTCGCGGGCCTCCGCCTCCTCACGCGCCACGGCGTTGAGCGGCGGCACGCAGGCCCACATGTCCGGCCGTAGGGCAGGATCGACGCTCGGCTGGCCCACCCAGATGAACCGCCGGCCCTCCATCATGTCCATCGCCTCCCGCACCTGCCCTCGCCAGGTCTCCGGCGACGTTGCGCAGCCGGATGCGTCGTTTGCTCCCACCATCAGCACCACGACGTTGGGGGCGAACTCCGCCATCTCGCCGGGTAGCACGCCAAGCCACTGCGAGAGCCGCGAAGAGATCCAGTAGTCCGGCCCCGGTTGAACCGTCGTCGCGCCCTTGGCCCGGAGCGCGGGCATCAGCGCCACCGACATGAAGTACGAAGTCGAGTCGCCGTCCGTCCAGACCCGCAGCGTTTCCCAGGCTGCCTGGGGGAGGGGCGTAGCAGTCGGCTCAGGCGTCGCTGAAGGCGCGGCGGTGCTCGTCGGCGGCTGCCCGGTGTGCTCCACTCCGGAAGTCACACCCGGAATGAGGATGTCGTGTTCCGGGTTCAGCACCTGGTCTGGCGTGTCATCGGCGCCGAGGCTGAAGGTGGCGAGCATCACTCCCACAAGCCCCAGCGCCAGGATGAGCATGAACCGCACATGCTAACCGTAGCGCACCGTCGCGGGACGCGCCGCCAGGGGCTCAGCGTTTCCGCTTCTTGCCCCGGCGCTTCGGTCCACTGCGACCCTCCTGCGCCTTCTTCTTCTCCAGCGGAAGCAGCACCGTGATCAGCGACTGGCCGTGTTTGCGCATCCGGCCGCGGCGAGCCTCGAGCTTCCGCGCCCGCTCCTTCCAGCGCCCTCCCGGTTCGTCATCCGGGGTGGACACCGTACTCCACCCAGTTCGTGATCGGCCTCAGCACCCGCGTCGACGTGACCACCGTCAGGTCGCGCCGCGCTCGCAACGCCTTCCGGAATGCCTCGTGCTTCTTCTGCAGGTCTTCCGAAGCACCCTCAGGGAGTGGCGCATCGTCGCGCGTCGCCTCCCAGTGCGCCATCGAGTCGTACGCGGTCAGCAACGTGATCTCGTTGCTCGGCCCGCCGTGGAGGTTCATGAACAGCCCCAGGATCTTGCAACCCCGCGCCTCCATGTACGGCCAGACCCCCTCCCGTGACAGCCGCTCGAATTCCACGGCGCTTCCGCGCTCAATCGTGAACGAACGCTCAACCACGATCGCCATCGGTTCCACCTCCAGTCGCCAAGCCTACCGAACCCGGGCTGGAAGGAGCGGCAACGGCTGCATCCGCTGACCTTACACCGGCGCCAGCTTCGCTTCAGCCGACCGTGACACCAGCTCCGGGTCCGCCATCGCACGCAAAATGCGCACGAGCAGCTGCATCCAGCCTTCGCCCGCGCCGAACCGGTCGATGCGGACCTGGTTCGGGCCAACCAGCACTCCCTCCAGTCCCATCGCGCCAAGAGTCTCGCGCTGTGCGTCCGTCGTCCCTCCCCGCACCCGGATGTGGAACATGTGCTCGTCCGTCTTGATGCTCTCCACCCTCGCAACTCTCGCCATAGACCGCACCAGCGCGACGTAGAGCAGGTTCTCCACCGCTGGCGGCACCGCGCCGAACCGATCCGCGAGCTCCTCCTGCATGTCGGCCACCTGTGCCGCCGTCTCCATTCCCGCGATACGCTGGTAGAGCGCCAGGCGGGCGTGCATATCGTCGATGTACGTGGGTGGGATGTGCGCGCTCAACGGCAGGTCGACCGGGGGCGGAGGCGGAAGCGGCGCCGGCCCGGCCTTCCCTTCCGGCAGCATGCCACGCTTGATGGCGCTCACTGCCTCCGCCAGCAGCTTCGAGTACATGTCGAACCCGACTGAGGCGATGTGGCCGCTCTGCTCCGCCCCCAGCACGTTCCCTGCCCCGCGGATCTCAAGGTCCCGCAGGGCGATCTGGAACCCTGAGCCAAGTTCCGTTGCTTCGAAGATGGCCTCCAACCGCTTCTGCGCCGTCTCGCTGATGGCTCGGCTCCGGTCATACAGCAGGTAGGCATACGCCCGGTTCGCGCCCCGGCCGACGCGCCCGCGGAGCTGGTAAAGCTGGGCCAGCCCGAGCGTGTTCGCATCGTTGATGATGATCGTGTTCACATTCGGGATATCCAGTCCGCTCTCGATGATGGTCGTGCACACCAGCACGTCGTGGTCTCCCGCCGCGAACTCCAGCATCACCCGCTCCAGTTGCTGCTCCGGCATCTGGCCGTGTCCCACCGTGATGTCGGCCTCGGGCACGATCTTCCGTAGCCTTCCCAGGATCCGTTCGATGTTGTGGACCCGGTTGTGCACGAAGTACACCTGTCCGCCCCGTTCCAGCTCCCGCTCGATTGCCTCCCGGATGACCTCGTCGTCCCACT
>CAYPAZ010000149.1:2882-6262 GCA_964408835.1 uncultured Anaerolineaceae bacterium | reverse complement strand
TACATCTTCGATGCCATCTCGGGCGCGGCCGTTGCGCTCCTTGGTCTTGCCGTCGCTCGCCGCATCCGCCGCGGCAGCCCGCCGCCGGCCGAGGCACGAGCCGCCATGACGGAGCGCGTCGGCGAAGGCGCCCGCTAGGCCGGGAGGATCTCCCGCAGTCGGCTCTCGACCTCGTCGATGCTGTAATCCGGCGTCGAAGCTCCAGCCGTCAGCCCGATTCGGCCAGCTCCCGCGAACCACGAAGGCTCCAGCTCGTCCGGGCCTTCGATGTGGTACGCCCGCGTCCCCTGTTCCTCGCACACCTCGCGGAGGTGCCGCGTGTTTGCGCTTTTCCTCCCTCCGACCACGACCATCACGTCCACCTCCCGGGCCAGCTCCGCCGCCGCCTCCTGCTGCCCTGTCGTCGCGTGGCAGAGCGTGTTCACCACGTGCAGCTCGAAGTTGTGGTCGCGCTGCAGCAGCATCAGGTTCGAAACGAACCGCGCGAAATCCTCGATCTTGTGCGTCGTCTGCACCATCACGCCGACCTTGTTGGGGAAGCCGCCGGGGAACTCCGATATGAGCGTCCCAAGTGCCTCGATAGATGCGTCCTGGGCGATGGTGGCGGTCGCGCCTGCCTCGCCGGCCCAACCCACGATCCCGCGCACCTCCTTGTGCCCGGGGTCGCCGAAGATCAGCACGTGGTAGCCCTCGCGCACGAACTTCTGCGCGTACCGCTGAGCCCGCGTGACGATCGGACAGGTTGTGTCCACGATATCCAGCCCGCTCGCCTCCAGCTCAGTCACCACCCGCTCCCCCACTCCATGGGCCGTGATCGCGACCCTCCCCTCACGCACCCTGGCCGCCGTCGCCCGCCCCACATCTCCGTCCACCTCATCGGGCCCCGGGAGTTGGTGGACGCCTGCCCGCTCGAGGTCACGCACCACGTGGGGGTTGTGCACAATCTCACCGACGCTGAAAACCGGCACCTCCAGGCTCGCTTCGTCCTTCATGATCTGCACGGCGCGTCTCACGCCCATGCAGAAGCCCATCTCACGTGCCCGGAGTATCTCCACCATCGGTCGCAGCTTCCGCCTCCTCCTCACCAGTATATGGCTGCAGGTATTTCGCGGGCAGCATCGCAGCGATCGCCGCGAAGACGCGGTCGGTAAGCTCCATTACCTGTTCTTCAGTCGGGCGGCGCACCTGCTCCACCGGGATCGGCTCCCCGATCTGGAGAGTGATCCGCGGTTGTTTGAATACCACGAGCGGGTTTCGGAGCTGCTCAGTGCCCGTGATCGCACATGGCAGCAACGTCGCCCCGGCACGCAGGGCAATGGCAGCGGTCCCCGGGTGTGGCCGCCCAAGGTAGCCAGTCCTGCTCCGCGTTCCCTCCGGGAACATTCCCAGCACCTCTCCACGCTTCAGCATGCGCTCCGCGTTCAGCATCGCCGCCAGGTCCGCGTCAAAACGCCGCACCGGGAAAGCGCCGTAGAGCCTGGGTATGACCCCCAACGGCATCCGGAACAGCTCGATTTTCGCCATGTACCGCAGCCGTCGCCTCGCGATCCCGGCCCCCAGGATCGGGGGGTCCGCGTTGTTCAGGTGGTTCGCCACAACGATGAGCGCCCCCTCCCGTGGGATGTTCTCCCGGCCGGTTACCTTCCATCTTGCAACCACGGTCAGGATGGCCCGAAGCAGGTGTGTCCAAAACCAGTAGAAAGGTGGGATGAACCACGCCCAGCGGAGCTTCAGCCTGCGCACTTCACCTTCTCCAGCGCGAACCTCACCACGTCCTCCAGTTCGGTGTCGCTCGTGTCGATCTCGATCGCGTCCTCGGCGCTGCGCATCGGGCTTGTCGTGCGGCTGGCGTCGACCTCGTCGCGGCCGGCGATGTCCCGGCGCGCATCTTCGTCCTTCTGACGCCTGCCCCACTCCTCCCACGCCTGGACTCCTCGCCGCTTCGCCCGGACCTCCTCGGAAGCCGTCAGGAAGAACTTCACCGGCGCTTCGGGCAGCACCACCGTGCCGATGTCCCGCCCTGCCAGGACCGCCTGACCGCGGTGTGCGAACTCCTGCTGTAACCGGACCATCTCGCTCCGGACCCCCGGGATCAGGCTGTAGCTGCTGACCGCCGCCTCGACGTCCGAGTCGCGCAAGAGCCCGGTCACGTCCTCCCCGTCGAGCAGCACCCGGGCTTCCTCGTCGTCGGTCAGTACGAGCCGGGCCCGGCGCGCCAGTTGCGAGCAGGCCTCCAGGTCGTCAGCGGGCACATGGGCCCGGAGCGCCGCCAGAGTAAACGCCCGGTACATCAGGCCCGTGTCGAGGAATCGGTAGCCCAGTTCGCGGGCCAGCGCTTTCCCCAGGGATGTCTTGCCCGAAGCGGCTGGCCCGTCAATCGCAATCGTGTCCGGCAGTCCGTCGCACATCCGGCCAATCCTAGGTCATCGCCCGCCAACATCCATCCCGGGACCAGGCTTCGCCGCCGCGTACAGCGCGCTGACTTCCTCGTCCGTCAGCTCCCGGAAGGCCCCCACTCCCAGCATCCCGAGGTGCACCGGGCCAACTCGGATGCGCCGTAGGAGGCTGACCTCCTTGCCGACGGCCTTGAACATCCGCCGGATCTCCCGCTTTTTCCCCTCTCCCAGCGTCACCAGCACCCACGCGCTCGCTCGGGGTGCCGACTCATCGAACTCCGGCGCCGGGGGCTGCGTCGGCCGGACCGACCGTGCCCGCAGCCGCTCGCCCTCCGATTCAACTCCCCGGACCAGCCGTTGGACATCGCGGCTCGCCAGCGCGGAATCGACCCCCACCAGGTACTCCTTCTCGACCTCGTGGCTGGGGTGCGTGAGCAACTTCGTGAGGTGGCCGTCGTTCGTCAGCAGAATCAGCCCCTCGCTATCGAGATCCAGGCGCCCCACCGGGTAGAGCTGCACGTCCCCGATCGGCACCAGGTCGACCACCGTCTCGCGTCCGCGATCGTCGCTCGCGGCCGAGATGACCCCCGCTGGCTTGTTGAGCGCGAAGTACCGGTACCGCGCCCTGAGTACCGGCACCCCATCGAGCGTGACCTCATCCGTCTCCGGGTCTGCCCGCGCGCCCAACTCGGTGGTCACGACGCCGTTGACCGCTACCCGTCCTGCCACGATGAGTTCCTCCGCTGCCCTTCGGGACGCTGCTCCCGCCTGGGAGAGGATCTTCTGCAGGCGCTCAGCGGCCACGGCGTACCCGGCTGGCCACTCTCTTTAGCGTCTCCGCGTTGCGCTGGCCCACCGTCCACAGTCCGGCCGCGCCCGCAACGATCCGCGTTCAGCACCGATCGTCCTGCTGATGGTGGCGATCGCCGCCGCGTGGGCGGCGGGCGTCGACCTCGTGCGGACGATCGGCTTCGACCTGCGGCG
>CAYPAZ010000149.1:0-2872 GCA_964408835.1 uncultured Anaerolineaceae bacterium | reverse complement strand
CAACGACCGCCGCCCCGATGAGCACGCCGGGCAGCAGCAGGTTGCCGGTCGAAGCCGTTGATACCAGCGGTCCGTCCGTGACTTCGCCCGCGGTGTCGTCCGTCGCACCCGGGGTGCTCGCCGTCGCCGGCATCGAAGTCGGGGTAGCGGTGGGTTCCGGGAACTCGTTCGCCTCGCCAGGCGTTGCGCGGAGTGTCAGAGCCCAGTTCACGCCGTCAGGATCCGCGCCCGGGACGATGACGCCAAGGGTCCGCCCCGGCGCCGGGGCAGCCGGGGCCGGTTCGAAGACGCTGGTGTCATTGCCGTAGGACATCGCATCCACCACCGTACCTGAAGGAGCCACAAGCCTCACAGCATCCCCTCCGTTGTTCAGCCCCGAGCCGATGATCCCGTCGGGAACTCTCACCACCGCGACGCCCTCCGGAAGCACGGACTCCCTCGCTGCCACCACCACGAAGCCACCCGGCGGCACGTCGACCGCAGGTAGCCGGTCAAGCGTCCGCGCATCGCCGATCAGCCAACCAGCAGTGCTCACCGGCTCCTCGCCCACGTTCACCAGCTCAACCCACTCGTTGGCGTTGTCGTTCTGCTCCTCCGGGTCGCTGAGCACCTCGGACAGCCGCAGGCTTTCCGGCCCATCGTTCCTGACGGCCGCCGCGCCTCCTCCCCCTCCACCACCCGCACCACCAGCGCCCCCCGGCCCCGTCGTGCCCCCCGGTTGAACAGCCGGCTCTTCCGCTGGCACCAGCAGCACATCGTCGAACGCCACGCCCGCCGCGCCCTGGCTCCTCAGCATCAACCTCACCCTAACCGAGTTAGCGCCGGCTGGCGCCCGGAACGGTCCCGCGGTGAGCACCGCCCAGTTCGACGCCTTGGTCGACGGCCCGTCGCTCTGGTGAATATTCGTACCGGTGCCATCCTCGCTTGCGTACCACGTCATGCGTACGAAGGCCTCGCCGGGGCCGTGAAGCACCCGCGCCACGCCGCGCACCTCGTACCACTGCCCCGGCTCCACGAACGCCGCCTGGTGGATCCAGTACGTCGCCGCCCCCTCGGATTCGAGGGCGACCGACCATGCGCCGTTGTAGCTCTCAGCCGTCAGGCTCATCACTCCGCCAAACTTCGACCACCCGTCCGGCATGCCCCCACTCACCCGCTCGAAGTTCCCGTTGTAGAGCAACCCTCCAAAGTGCGGAGGAGCCGGCGTCGCAGTCGGAGCACTGGTTGCGGTCGCCTCGACAGTCGCAGTAGGCAGAAGCGTGGCAGTCCGCGTTGGTGTCGGTGTCCGGGTTGGCGTCGCGAACTTCGGCGGAGTCGGTGTCCTGGTCGGGGTCGGCGTTCGCGTCGGAGTTGGGGTTCGGGTGGGGGTCGGCGTGCGGGTTGGAGTCGGCGTTCGCGTGGGCGTGGGAGTGTTCTTGGCGGGCTCGGTCGGCGTCGGGGTCGGAGTGGGCGTGGGTGTCGGGGCCGTGAAACTCGCATCGAAGCTCGCGTTGGAGAACGTGATCGTGCCG
Organism: uncultured Anaerolineaceae bacterium; assembly: GCA_964408835.1. Taxonomy (GTDB): domain Bacteria; phylum Chloroflexota; class Dehalococcoidia; order Tepidiformales; family Tepidiformaceae; genus CAYPAZ01. The sequence goes on along the minus strand of CAYPAZ010000149.1, from coordinate 1,361 downwards.
CTCACCGCAGTAAGCCTCACGACGACCGTTGACGCCCCGTGAGGGATCTCGCCAGCCAGGATCAAGGTTCCTGGCGAGCTAGCTTCCTGGATCTGCGCAAGCGGGTCGCTGGTGTCCCCGAAGAACGTCAGCGTGAGCCGCGCCGTGCCCTGCCCCTCCACCCCGACCATGGCCACGAAGGTCCCGCCACTTTCGAGGGCGCGAGAAACTGTGAGGGCCTGGCCTGGGGCCAGCTCCACACCATCCGCCGGGCATGCGACCCAGTCCTCTGGTGCCGTGCACAGGATCTCGGTGGCCGCCGCCGGCAAGGTGCTCGCGACCACCATGGCCGCCCCGCCGCATCCCACGAGCGTGGCCCCTATAGCAAACTTCCCTCCCGCCATCGGCGCCGGATGCTATCACGCGTGGACCATGGGCCGTAGGAAGATTCGCACTTGAACCAACCATTACGTCGACCAGCGCGACTACGCACCCCGCCGTACTACAGACGCACCGGGATCCCCGCCGCTGCCAGGTGCTCCTTCACTTCGCGGATGCTGTACGTCCCGAAGTGGAAGATCGATGCCGCCAACACCGCGTCCGCCCGCCCCTCCGTCAGCGCCTCCACCATGTGCTCTGGGCCCCCCGCGCCCCCCGAGGCGATTACCGGCACCGTCACCGAATCGTTCACCGCTCGCAGCAGCGGGATGTCGTAGCCCTTCTGGTGGCCGTCCGTGTCCATGCTCGTCAGCAGAATCTCCCCGGCTCCGCGCTCAACCACCTCCCGCGCCCACTCCACCGCGTCCAGGCCAGTCGGGTTCCGGCCCCCGTGCGTGTACACCTCCCATCGCCCCGGCTCGTCGGGCACCCGCCGCGCATCGATCGCCACCACGATGCACTGGCTCCCAAACCGGTACGCACCCTCGTTCACCAGGTCCGGCTGCTGCACCGCCGAGGTGTTCAGGCTCACCTTCTCCGCCCCAAGCTCCAGCATGATCTTGATGTCCGTCGTGCTCCGGATCCCGCCCCCGACGGTGAAAGGGATGAACACCTGCTCCGCCGTCCGCGCCACCATGTCGTACACCGTCGTCCGGTCGTCCGAAGAAGCCGTGATGTCCAGGAACACCAGCTCGTCCGCCCCCTCCCGCTCATACACCTCCGCCAGCTCCACCGGGTCTCCCGCATCCCGCAACTCCACAAACGAGATGCCTTTCACCACGCGCCCACCGGCCACATCAAAGCAGGGGATGATCCTTCGCGTCAGCACCCCTCGATTGTCGCCCACCGAACCGCACACACGCGAGCCCGCCCCGGAGTCCCGGCCCACCGTGGCCGGGGGCGACGCCGACGCTGTTCCCCGTCCGCCCACCACGGGCGACGTG
>CAYPAZ010000148.1:0-6283 GCA_964408835.1 uncultured Anaerolineaceae bacterium | reverse complement strand
GGTGCTGGAGTACTGGCTGATGTACCGCGTGGCGCTGGGGGCGATCCCGGCCCGCGACACCGCTCGCGGGATCGCCTTGGCGGGCGGCGTGGTGGCTGTGGGGCTCGGGGTGTTCTCACTGGGCCAGTACCTGGCGCCGGCCGGCTGGAACGAGGCATTCACGGGGCTGTGGGCCCCGGAACACCACCTCCGGGCGTTGACCCGCCAGGGCCGCGTGGTCGGGACGGTGGGGAACGCCAATTACTTCGGGATGGTCGCGGGGCTGTTGCTGGTTTCGGCGCTGGCGCTGATCGCGCTGCGCGAACGGCTGCCGGGACGCTGGAGCTACCTGCCCTACGCGGCGGCGTCGCTGGCAACGCTCTCTGTGGTGATGTCGCAATCGAGGACCGCGGTGTTCGCGCTTGTGGGGGCTATGTTCCTAGGGCTCGTGGTGATGAGTCTACGGCGGAGCCTGCGCCCGGCGTACGGGCGGGCCGTTGGCGTCCTGCTGTTGGCGGCGACGGTCTCGGTGGCGTTCGTGGAACTGGTGCCGCCGGATCACGGGCGCCTGCACGACCGGTTCAGCCCCGACGCGTTCGGGGAGGACGCTTCCCTAACGATCCGGATTTCGAAGTGGCGGTCACTGTTCGCGGGCCTGTTCGGCGGGGGGGCGAGCTTCTGCGAAGGGCCGGGACTACACGAGCTCCGCGTTGCCGAGGGACAGGAGGCGCGGCCGTTCGCGGGGGCAGGCGCGGCGCCGGCAGAAGCCAGGGCGCGAGACGGGCAACGTCGGGAGGACATCAACGCTATCGCAGGCGGGCTGGTGGCCTACTTCTGCGACACCGGCCGGTGGCCCAGAGGCAGCCTCGAGGAGGCGATTGTGCCGCTCTATCTCGCGGAGATCCCGGTAGACCCCGGGACTGCGGAACCGTACGCGGTGTACGTGTCTAGCGGTGGGTTCACGGTCGGAGCCGGGTTGGAGGACAGGTCGGACCCTCTGTGGCCTTCGTACACGCTTGGGACAATCCCGAATATGGTGCTGAACCCGAGCTTCGAGGATGGCAGGGGCGTGCCGAGCCACTGGTCGACGGCCGGTGATGCGGACGCCTCGGGGACGGGGACTGACCCACGCTACGGCGACCGGTCGGTTGGGCTCGAACTGGGGCCGGGCGGGTCGCTCTACCATCTGGTGATTTTCGAGTTCGCGCCCAATGCGGACTACACAGCGAGTGCGTGGCTGCGGTCTGAGACGGGAGCCGAACAGAGGGTTGAGCTGTACCTGGTCGCGACACGCGCCGACGGGCAGGTGAACGACCCGCTGGAGAGCGTGCGGACGACATTGCCGGGGACGGGGGAGTGGACTCCGGTGACGCTGACCTTCCGCACACCGGACGTGCCCCGCATCTCTGTGCTCCAGGTACTCTTCCGGGCGCCCAATGGGACGGCGCGGATTTCGGTCGACGGGGTGCAGGTTGCCGAAGGGACGATCGCGCCACAGCTTCAGAATGTGCGGACGGTGGACCCGGCGACGTTGCGGCCACGGGACCTTGCACGGTTCGCGGACTCACCGCTCATCGGAGTGGGGCCACAGAAGGACTCGACGCCGGGGGCGTACGACAACGAGTACGCGCTGTTCCTGCAGCGCTACGGGATCCTGGGCACTATCGCGTACCTCGCCATCTGGGCACTGGCGCTATGGACTGCGTGGCGTGCGTGGGCCGAGGGCAGCGGGACGGTGAGGGCGCTGGGACTCACGATGCTCGTGTTCACGTTCGCGCTGCTGGCGTTCAACGTGACGGCCGGGAGCTTCTACAGTTTCCAGGTGATGGCGATCTACTGGTTGCTGGTCGGCGTTTTGGGGGCATCACTCCGCGAGCAAGGAGGAGAGCGATGAGCGGCGAGCGCGGGCGGGTCTGCGTTCTCACTTCGGTGCACCACCCGTTCGACACGAGGGTGTTCTACAGGGAGGCGTTCGCGGCACGGGATGCGGGGTTCGAGGTGTTGCTGATCGCGCCGGGCGCGGAGGAGGGAGTGGTCGATGGCATCCGCATGACGGGGCTGCCCACCGTGCTCGGACGAGCGGGCAGGCCGCTGCGATGGCCGGTGCTGATGTGGAAGGCGGTCCGTTCGGGGGGGGACATCTACCACTTCCACGACCCGGAGCTACTGCCCTGGGGACTGCTACTGCGGTGGGTGACCCGGAAGCCGGTTGTGTACGACTCCCACGAGTACCTTCGCGAGGACATCCTGACGAAGCACTGGATCCCGGGGCCCATCCGGGGGGCGGTGGCCAGGGTGGCTGCGGGATTGGAGCGGTTCGTCGCGAAGCGCCTGAGCGCGGTGGTGGTGGTGACCGAGGAGATGGGACAGGGGTTCGAGGGGATCGCGAAGCGGGTGGTGCTGGTGAGGAACTTGCCGCCCGCGCCGGGGGGCGAGGTGGTGGAAGAGCGGCGGGCCCCGGTCGTCATCTACTCGGGGCTGATGAACGTGGAGCGGGGACTCTCGATCCTGTTGCAGACCGGACGGGTGTTGAAGGGGCTACGACCAGAGGCGGAAATCCACGTGCTGGGCCCGGTGGAGTGGTTCGGGATGCCGGCGGAAGTGGCGGGGATGAGCGAAGCCGAGTGGGAGGCCGCAGGGGTCAAGTTCCTCGGGACCGTGCCGCAGCCTCAGGTGGCCCCGATATTGGCCCGCGCGACGGCAGGATGGCTGCCGCGAGACCCAAAAGTAAGGAATAACCTACTGGCGTGGCCGCACAAACTTGTCGAATACATGGTTGTGGGACTCCCTGTGATCGCCTCTGACCTGCCAACGCAGGCGCAAGTGGTCCGCGATGCCGATTGTGGGATCGTGGTCTCGCCGCCGCTTTCGGCGGAAGCGCATGCGGAGGCGATGGCGGAGTTGCTCGGCGACCCGGGGCGGGCGCGGTTGTTGGGCGAATCGGGGCGCCGGGCGGCGCTCGCTGAATACAGCTGGGAAGCGGAATCGTTGAAATTACAGTCGCTTTACAAGGATCTGACGCCGAGGGAGGGTCGACTTCATTGACTGGGTTGAACGAGAATTCATACCATGCGGACAACGCCCGAGGGAGAGAGGTACGGAGGACTATGACCATTCGCAGGCTGCCGTTGCAGCTGGCAGGTATTCTTGCCGTACTTGTGCTGGTGCCACTGGCCAGCGTCGATCGCACCTACGCAGCGGTGCAACTTCCGAGCGGGAACGAAAACACGTCCATCATCGTGCAGATCGTCGGCAACGCGCCGGGCAACATCGTGGTCGACTTTCTCAACTCGGGTGGTGGCTTCCTGACGAGCGAAGAGGAGCAGAACGTGCCCGCGGGCGGTTCGCGGACGTTCGCGCAGGCGCTAAGCAACCTTCCGGCGGGCTACCGGGGATCGGCACACATCAGCGCCAGCCAGCCGATCATCGCGTTGCGGGTGCTGGATATATTGCAGGCGCAGGGCAACCTGAAGTCTTACTCAATCGCAGAGGCGAGCGCGGCGGGAGGCAGCACGCTTGTCTTCCCACTGCTGCTAAACGAACTTCAGCCGAACCAATGGAACTCCCGGATCCACCTGGTGAATACGGGCACGACCACGGCATGTATCAAGACGACATTCAATGTGCAGGGCGGCGGTCAGGTTGTGGATCAGCCAGCGGCGGCTGGTGACTGCGCCGGAACGGGCGGCCGGGCAATCGCGGCCGGTGGACAGCTCATCTGGGGACGGACCGGAGCTGTGACCATGTACCCGGGCGGGATCAACAACAGCCAGTTCTCGGCGACGGTTGAGGTCTTGAACGCCTCGGCGACCAATGCCATCACGGGGAACGCGGATATCTACCGGAGCGACGGCAACCGGCTGCTGGGTTCGTACCAGGGCTTTGTTGTGGGGGCGCCGAACTCGACGACCGACGATGTTGGGACGACCGTCTACGCGCCCATCGCGCTGAAGACGGCGAGTGGCTACTACACGGTCATCGGCATCCTGAACATGGACAACGCGGACGCCAACATCCAGATCCGCTACCGCGGATCAGCGAACGGTGCGCCGGTCGACTTCACAGCGAATCTGAACGGCATCTCTTCGGTTGCTTCTCACTCGACCTACCAGACGACGGAAGGTGAGCTTCCGCAGGGATTCGTGGGCTACGCGGAGGTGACTTCGAACACCCGGATCGCGGTGACGGTGGTGCGAGCGAAGCAGACGTTCTACTTCAGCGGGGTGAACGAGGCGATTTACGGTGCGGTGAAGGGTGTCCCCTCGGATCGCGCGTCGACGACGTTCAACCTGCCACTGAACTTCCGGAACTTCGGTGGTAATGTGTACAACTCCTGGATCCAGGTCCTGGTGCCGGGCGGCGGGAACGCCAACGTGAACATCCGCTACGTGCAGGACCCGAACTCGGGGTGCCCGGGTGGCGTGTTCGGCCCGACAGCCTTCCAGGTGCAGGGGACGCGCGTGTTCTACCTGTTCCAGGGCGACGGGTTCCCCGGGGGCAACGTACCGAACTGCTTCTGGGGTTCTGCAACCGTGACGTCCAACGTCCCGGTGGTTGTCATCGCCCAGGTTGAAGCGGCCGGGTTCCCGGGCGGCGACAGCTCCGGTCTGTACAACGGCTTCCCGGGCAACTAACCACCGCGTGGCCAACAAGACCACTTCGAAGGTCAGCGAGGGACTCCTCGCTGACCTTCCTTCTTTGAGCGAGCGGCCATTGATTTCGGTGGTTGTCCCCGCGCTGAACGAAGCGCGGCATATCCTTCGCTGCCTGGAGTCGGTCGAGGGGCAGACGTACCCGCACGAACTGATTGAGGTCATCGTGGCGGACGGTGGGAGCAGCGACCGGACGCGGGAGATCGTGGCGGAGTTCGGGGTGCGGTCGACCTTGAACTCCGTGCGGCTGGTGGACAACCCGCAGCGGACCACGCCAACGGGACTGAATGCGGGAGTTGCCGCCGCAAGTGGGGACGTGATCGTGAACCTGATCGCGCACGTTGCGGCGGATGCGGAGTACCTCGAGGCGAACGTGCGGGCGCTTCGGGGTTCGGGAGCTGCGGCGGCTGGCGGCCCGGTCGCGACTGAGCCGGGGTCCGCGACGGCTGAGGGGCGAGCCATTGCGGCTGCGCTTTCGCACCGCATGAGCGTGGGCGATGCCCGGCATCGGTTCGGGAACGAGCCGGGGCCAGCGGAGACGCTGTACTACGCGGCTTACCGGCGGGAGTGTTTCGAGCGGATCGGGGGTTTCGACCCGAATCGGGTGAGGGCCGAGGACGACACGTACAACCTTCGCATCCGGCAGGCGGGCGGGCTGTTGTGGTTCTCGCCGGACATCCGGACGACGTACTACGCGAGAGCTACCTACCGGGCGTTGGCGAAGCAGTACTTTGGGTTCGGGAGGGCAAAGGGCAGGGTGCAGTTCCTGGAGGAAGGGGCGCTCTCGGCGCGGCACTGGGCACCGCTGGGGGCGTTGACCGCGGCGGGCGTGGTGGCGGTGCTGGCGCCCGTGAGCGGGCTGGCGAGACTGATGGGGACTGCCGGGACGGTGGTCTACGTTGGGGCTGCCGCGATCGCGGGGGCTGACGCTGGTGGCCGGGGGCTCGCGCTGCGAGTGGCGGCAGCATTCCCGGTCGTCCATGCGAGCTACGGCGCCGGGATGGCGGTGGGGCTGGTGGAGGGATGGCGGGCGAAGAGACGGAACAGCTAGGCGAGATGCCGCTCGATGGCATCGAGCATGGCGGACGCGGCGAAGCCATCACCGAAGATGGGGGGATGCGAGGAGCCCGTGGGCGGGTTGGCGAGCGCGGCGGCGATGGCTGATGGGTCGGCACCGACGAGGACGTTCCAGCCAAGTTCGACCGTCTCGTTCCACTCGGTCTCTTCGCGGAGAGTGACGCAGGGGCGTTCGAGGAGGTAGGCCTCCTTCTGGAGACCGCCGGAGTCGGTCACGACCGCCATCGCCGCCTTCATGAGCCCGACGGTATCCAGGTAACCGAGGGGCTCGACGGGCGAGATGTTCGACGGCAGTTGGAGCCTGGCTCGCTCGAGGGCAGAGCGGGTGCGGGGGTGGACGGGGAACACCATCCGGGGGCCAGCAGAGAGGCCTTCGAGGATAGCGGAGAGGCGGGCCGCGTCATCGGTGTTCCCCGCGCGGTGGAGGGTGAGGAAGCTGTACGGGCCCTCGGCGATGCCGAGGCTCGCCAGCACCTTGCCTGAGGCAGGCGATCCAGACGCGGCGGCGAGCAGCGAATCGACCATGATGTCGCCGGTCTGGACAGCCCGGCCGGCGAGGCCCTCGCGTTCGAGGT
>CAYPAZ010000147.1:0-6285 GCA_964408835.1 uncultured Anaerolineaceae bacterium | reverse complement strand
GGCAACTCCCGCAAACACGTCCTCGATGCCGTCGATGCCTCCCTCCGTCGCCTTCAAACCGACTACATCGACCTCTACCAGCTCCACGGCCCCGACCCCTCAACTCCCATCGACGAAACCCTCCGCGCTCTGGAAGACATCGTTCGCGCCGGTAAGGTCCGCTACATCGGCTGCTCCAACTTCCTCGCCTACCAGCTTGCACGCGCCCTTGGCCGCAGCGAAGCTCTTTCCATAACGCGCTTCGACTCTGTCCAGCCCCGCTACAACCTCCTCTTCCGCGAAATCGAACGCGAGCTCCTCCCCCTCTGCGCTGAGGAGGGCATCGGCGTCATCCCCTACAACCCCCTCGCCGGCGGCCTCCTCACCGGCAAGCATTCCCCCGACGCCGATCCGGAAGAAGGCTCCCGGTTCACCCTCGGTTCCGCCGCCCAGCGCTACCAGGACCGCTACTGGCACGACCGCGAGTTCGAAACCGTGGAGCAGATTCGCCCGATTGCCGCTCAGGCTGGTATGGACATGGCCACCCTCGCCGTCTCCTGGGTCCTCGCCAACCCGGCCGTCACAGCCCCTATCATCGGCGCCTCCCGCCCTGAACAACTCGGCCCCGTCCTCGCCGCCGTCGATAGCCCCCTCCCACTCGAAGTCAAGCAACAACTCGACGACCTAACCATCGACTATCGCCGCGGCGACTCAGCCCGGTAGCTCGTACCCGTTTGGAGAAGAGTCGGCACTTCAGCGTGTCTTTCCGGCCCTCGTCTTTGAAGTAGTAGCTCTCTAGCCGGGCTGTGTTCTCGTCGCCCATGATGCTTCGCGAAAACTCCGCCCCCCCAGTTGCGAACGCGAACCGGTTCAACGAGGGCCACCAACCGGAAGCTACGAACCCTCCACCAGTCGCCGAAACGCCACGTTCGAAAGGCTCCCCGGTCGTGCCTGCACGATGCGCTCAATTGCCCCACTCCCGCTCATCCCCAGCTCCCGCAGCAACAACCCCGAGACCAGCCCGCTCCGGTTCATCCCATGCTGGCACATCACGTACACCCCCTCCGGACCTGTCCCCGCCTCCAGCTCCTTCGCCATCTCCCGCACTGTCGCACGAAGCCCCTCGAACTCCCGCGGTACCGAGTCGATGTCTGCGAACACCCGCGAGACCCACCGCTTCGCCCGGCTTCGGTACGCCGGGGGCATGTCTCCCGCCAGGTCGAACACCCACGCCCGCTCCACCACCTCTAGGCTGATGCTCGTCCCCAGCATCGTGTGTGCCCCACCCATCCAGATCCCCGCCACGCAGAGTTCCCCCGGCGGGACCAGCAGGTTCGCCCTCGGTGGCTCCTCGTAGCGCCGCCCCGAAATCTCCGATGGCTCCAGCACAACTCCCAACCTAAGGGATGCGCGACCCACGTGCAGCCGCAGGGCGTGCCAATCGTCGCTCTGGCACTTGGACTTCACGTATACTTGTCGGCAAAGTATTCAGCGAGCTACTATTCGGAAATGGCGGCCCGCGACCTTCTCCCCGGCGAACACGCCCTCCTTGCCCTCCTCACTCTCCAGCCAATGCACGGCTACGACCTCGCCCGCTACTTCGCCGAAGACCTTGCCGAAGCCTGCCCCGTCGAACAGAGCCTCCTCTACTCCTACATCCGCAACCTCGAGTCCCGCGCACTCGTGGTCTGGACTGAAGAACGTGTCGGCAATCGCCCTCCGCGTAAGGTCTATCGTCTTACGCCGGCCGGCGACCGAGTGGTCCGCGCATGGCTTCGCCGGCCGGTCCATCGCATGCGCGAAGTCCGTCGCGAGTTCCTTGTGAAGCTCTATGTCGTTCACCAGCTGGACCCCTCGGCCGAGGCTACCCTCGTCAGTGACCAGCTCGCAGAGCTCGAGACCTACCGCTCACGGGCCGCCTCCGAAGCTGCCGCGCGGGAGGGGTTCCCCGCCCTCGTCGCCGCCTCTCGACTCTCCGCCGCGGAAGCCACCATCACCTGGCTCCGCGATTACCAGGCCTCGCTCGGTGCGCCCGCATGAAGCTCCTGTGCCTCCTCTTCGCTTCCCTCCTGGTCGTCAGCGCCTGCGGAAGCGGCGAGGTCACCGCCCCCGCCCAAACCCCTGTCCTCCCGGGCGGCTCCGTGCTAGCGGGCGCTGGCTCCTCCGAACGCGCCGCCGGCTCCGTGCGGGTCGGCGCCGCATCCGATTTGCGGGCGGTGGCCACCGCGATACAGCCCGCGCTCGAGGAAGCGTGTGAGACCCGCATCACCTTCGTCTTCGGTTCCTCCGGACAACTGAAGACCCAGATCGAAGCCGGTGCAGACTTCGCGCTGCTACTCTCCGCCGACCGCCAGTACCCCGCCGAGCTGGACTCCCTCCGCATGGTGGTCCCCAATGGTCTCGCCTCATACGGCGTCGGCCGACTCGTACTCGCCACCCGGACCGGCCTGGAACCCGTCGCCGACGTGCCAGAACTCAGCCGCAGCGATATCCGCCGCATCGCCATCGCGAATCCCGGCCACGCACCCTACGGCCGCGCCGCGCGCCAGGCGCTCCAGGCCGCCGGTGTTTTCCCGGCTGTCGAGCGCAAGCTCGTCCTCGGCGAAAACATCCGGCAGGCAACCGAGTACGTCTCAACCGGTAACGCCGATGCCGGTCTCCTTGCCCTCGCCCTGGTTTCGGACGCCGGTTTCGCCTGGACCGTTGTGGATGCTGGCCTCCATCTCCCCATCGAGCAGACCGGCGCTGTCATTCGCGGCACGGGCGCCGAGCTCACCGCCCGCTGTCTCCTCCAGTACCTCCTCGACCCTCCGGGCCAGGCCGCCCTCCGGGAGTTCGGATTCGAGGAGCCCGCACCGTGAGCTTCTCCGAAGTCGACTGGGCCACCTTCCGCATCTCCGCCCAGGTCGCCATCCTCGCAACCACGCTCTGCGTTCTCGCCGGGACTCCTCTCTCCTGGTTCATCGCGAGGTCCCGCCCCGCCATCGCGAGCCTCCTCTCCTCCCTTGCGCTCCTCCCCCTTGTCCTCCCACCGACGGCTGTCGGTTACTACCTCCTGTACGGACTAGGACGTCAGAGCGCGTTCGGCACGTTCCTCATCGACGACCTCGGACTCCGCCTGGTCTTCACGTGGCAGGGCGCCGGTATCGCGGCAGCCGTCGTCAGTCTGCCTCTCTTCGTGCGCACCGCCCAGGCCGGCTTCGAACAGATCGACCCCGATCTGCTCGATGTCGCGAGCACCATGGCAGGCAAGCTGCGCGTCTTCTTGCGCGTTGCCGTCCCTCTTTCGTGGCCATCGCTCATCGCCGCCGGGCTCATAGCGTTCGCCCGTGCCATCGGCGAATTCGGCGCCACCGTCATCGTGGCCGCCAACATCCCCGGGGAGACGCAGACCGTCCCGGCCGCCATCTACGATGCCACCCAGGCTGGCAACTCCAGCCTCGCGAACACTCTCGCGCTCCTGGCCCTGGGGATGGGCCTGGCGCTCCTGACCTGCCTCGCGCTCGTCCTCTACCGTCCCCACAGGCAGACCTAGATGTCCCCAGGCGCCGCCGCCCTCGAAGTTCAGCTCAGCCACCGTCTCGGCTCATTCTGCCTGGATGTGGAACTCAGCGCCGAAGGCGGCATCACTGTCCTCTTTGGCCACTCCGGCTCCGGGAAGTCGGTCACCCTGAGGTGCATCGCCGGCCTTATGCGCCCCGGCTCCGGGTCCATCCGGCTCGATGGCTCGCCGCTCTTCGACTCCACTCTCGGCCTGTCTGTCCCCGCCCACCGGCGCCGCATCGGCATCGTCCTGCAGAACGGCGCCCTCCTGCCCCATCTCACGGTGCGCCAGAACGTTGGGTTCGGTCTCGCCGGCATCCCGCGAGCCGAGGCCGGAGCCCGCATCTCCCATCTACTCCGTCTGCTCGGACTCCATGGCTTCGATGACCGCCTGCCTCGCACCCTGAGTGGCGGCCAGCAGCAACGCGTCGCCCTCGCCCGCGCCCTCGCCACCGACGCGCGCCTCCTTCTCCTCGACGAGCCCTTCAACGCCCTCGACGAGTCCCTCCGCTCCGAACTCCGCCGCGAACTCCTGCGCCTCAAGTCCGAACTCGGCCTCACCATCCTTTTTGTCACCCACGACCTCCGCGAAGCCCACCTCCTCGCCGACCGCATCGCCGTGTTCGATGAGGGCCGGGTGCTCCAGCTCGCTCCCCGCGACGATGTCTTCCGTCGCCCCGCCAGCCGCCGCGTCGCTGAGCTCACAGGCGTGGCCAACATCTGGCCCGGCACCGTCCTGGCCGTAGAACACTCCTCGGTCGAAGTCGAGTGCTCCGGCCTCAGGCTTACCGCGCCCCCCGCTCCCTCGCTCCGCCCCGGCGACCCCATCCACGCCGTGGTCCGCGCCGAACGCGTGGTCCTCCGCCGCGATGCCCCACCGGCGACGCCCAACACATTCGGGGCCCTCGTCGCCGAGGAGTTCGCCTACGGCTCCTCGCACATCCTCCACCTGTCTCCGGACCCCGCTGGGCCTCCCGTCGAAGTCGAGCTCGCGGCACGTCCCTACGAGGTCCTCGATGTCGCGAATCGAAAGGTCTGGACCCTCGAGATCCCGCCCGCCGATATCCACCTCGTCCCGGGAGACTGAGTGCCTGCTACAGGTCCCCCCGGACCCGCGCCTGGACCGCCAGAGCCTCCTGCTCCATTTCGTGCCGGTCGTGTCGAAAGCCGCACTTCAGGCCGCCCCACAGGTATTTCGCCAGGAACCTCACCGCCCCCATCTCGCGGTACTGCCCAACGTGCACCGCCTCATGCGCGATCAGCGCTAATCCCTTCGCCGTTCCCGGCTCATACCTCCCCGCCCGGAAGAACACCCGGTCCCCGATCGTCACGGCGCCCGCCCGCAGCAGCGGCGGCAGCCACCGCCCCGGCCACCCCGTCACCACGCGCATCCGCTCGAGGTCTCCCCGCTCCACGTAGCTCTCCAGCGTCACCACTGTTAGCGAAATGAGTGGACCTGGCACTCTTCCCTCCCTACGGCACCCTCGCAAGCCCCGGGATCGGCAACCGCGATTGGTCGACCGCGTAGATGACCGATTCACCGTCCCGGAACACTGCCGTCAGTGCCTCCATCTCGTCGAACTTCGCAAGCCCCTCGGGCGGATGGTACACCCGCTCTTCGGTTCCCACGATGACATACCGCACGTCGTACTTCCGCAGGAACAACCCGGCCTCAACTCTGTCGGTCGTCCCGTAGAACCGGTTCGTGTCCTCCCGCCGCTGGTGCACCATCCAGGCGTACTCCGTCCGTTGCTGAATCTGGTGCCAGTCCCAACCCACAACCGTCGGCAGGCCCGTGTTGATCGAAATCCGTGATGCCCACGTGTAGAGCGGCCCCCACGCCTCAACGATCACCGGCGAACCCTCCACGTTCATTCGTAGCCACTCGATAAGCGGGAGGTCGTCCCGCAGGTGGATGAGCGTGTCGTCCTCGGGCTCTCGCGTGTAGATCCCCTCGAGGAACGTGGGGTCACGCTCCAGGTAGGCCAGCCCGTCCAGTGTCGGGCCGAACTCAGCGAAACGGTCCCCCTGTCTCTCACGCGTCCCCGACCACAGGAAGATCCCTCCGCTCAGCACCAGCGCGACCGCCAGCGCCCCGTAGCCATACCTCAGCGCTCTCCCCGCGGCTGCGGAACCTCGCCTGCGCGGCCCCTGCGCCGCCGGTAGGGGCTCCCGACCCCACGCCACGTACCACGCCGAGTACGCGGCGCCGATCGCGAACAAATGCCAGGCCTGCATCGAGAACTTGAACACCGTGTTCATCCGCACGATGTCCTCGCCTACCCGCACGATATCCACCCCCGCCGCGATGGCGAATGCCAGCAGGAGGGCCAGCGTTCCCATCAGCCGCCCAATATCCGGCTCCTGTGCCCGCAGCTCCACCCACGCCAGGTTCGCCAGGAACACTCCGATTACCGCCGAAACGACGATGACCGTCACCCCGAACTGCCAGCTGAACGTGATCAGCCCTGCCATGAACACTGTCATCGCCGCGACGCTTATCGGAGTCTCCACCAGCACCAGGAGCACGTTCCGGCTGCCGGACACCACCATCTCCCGGCACCGCACCCCGATGAACACCAGCGCGAACGTCACGAAGATCCCGAAGTGCGCGAAGTACTGTTGCGGCTCCGTCGTTTCCGGAGTCCGTTGCAGACTCGTCGAAAACGTCTCGAACGAACTCGCGAACGGCACGAACGGCACCACCGCGAACCCTGCAACCAGCGCCCCGTGCCCCGCCGCGCGCCAGACCCGCCGCTCCCG
>CAYPAZ010000146.1:0-6290 GCA_964408835.1 uncultured Anaerolineaceae bacterium | reverse complement strand
CGGACGCGCAGGCGGCGCTGAGCGCGCTGACCGCTGCGGCGGACCGCGCTGGCCTGACGGCACCGGCAGACTGGCTGGCCGCGCTCAGCGAGGTCGACTCGAGCCGGCGGGCGAGATCCATGGAGTTGGCGGAGTCGGACCAGGTGCCCATCCATCCGCTGCGGGTGGCGAACGCGATCGTGAACACGATCGAGCGGGATGCGGTCATCTCCTCGGATGGGCATGGGACGCTGGGGTTCGAGCGGCAGTGGATCCCGGCGTTCGTGCCCGGAGCAAGGCTGAACCCGGGGCCGAACGGATGCATGGGAGTGGGGTTGCCGCATGCTATGGGGGCGGCGGTGGCGGCACCGGGGCGGCAGGTGGTGGCGTTCGTGGGGGACGGGTCGTTCCTGATGAACGTGCAGGAGATCGACACGATGGTCCGGCATCGGCTGCCAGTGGTGGTGGTTATCAACAACAACGGCGGGTGGACGCCGTTTCCCGACGAGACGCCGGGGAGAGTGCTGGGGAAGTCCCAGCGGTATGAGGACATCGCTGTCGCGTTGGGCGGGCACGGGAGGCGGGTTGAGCAACCGGGCGACGTGGAGCCGGCGATTGGAGCGGCGCTGGAGTTCGCGCGGAGGGAGTCGTTGCCGGCGGTGGTGAATGTGCTGGTGGACGAGCACGCGTCGCCGGACGGGAGCACGAGCTTCGGTTCGTACGAGTGAGCGGAGATCACGGACCGGGGAAGCAAAGCCACCACTGGACCCCGGAAGAGGACTCGATGCCAGGGCGACGGCGAAGGTGGTAGGCATCGCGGTGCTGCCGGTGGGCGCTGCCTGCCAGGCGGAGTCAGCTTCAATGCCGGCAGCCATAGCGGCATTGGCCTGCTGCCGGGCTGCCGGGGAAATCGAATATGGCGACGAACGACCCATCGTCGGAGGTGTTGAGGGGCGACAGGCCGGGGGGGATGGGTACAATGGAGGTTGTTGCTGAATCTGAGGTGGGGGCTGGCCCATCTCTTCGTCTATGGTAGTCTAGGGAATCGCTATGGCTGAATACGACGTCGGAATCATCGGGGGAGGGCCCGGGGGGTACGTGGCGGCTATCCGCGCGGCTCAACTGGGACAGAAGGTGGTGCTCTTCGAGAAGGATCGCCTGGGGGGGCTGTGCCTGAACTGGGGGTGTATCCCGAGCAAGGCGCTGCTACGGAACGCTGACGTTGTGAACCTGGTGAAGGACGCGGAGCGGTGGGGGATCAGCGTGACGAAGCCCAGCTACGACATGGGCGCGGCCATAACGCGGAGCCGGGAGGTTTCGGACAAGATCGTCCGGGGGGTTGAGACCCTGATGGAGGGGAACGAGATCGAGGTGGTGAAGGGTTCGGCGGGCATCGCCGGGAAGGGAAAGGTCTCTGCCGAGGGCAAAGAGTACGCGGCGAGGAACATCATCATCGCGACCGGCGCCTCGACCCGGGACCTGCCAGGCGTTGAGCCGGACGGCAAGGTGGTGATCACGAGTAGGGAGGCACTGGAGCTAAAGACGCCGCCAAAGCGAGCGGTCATCGTCGGCGGGGGGCCGATCGGGGCGGAGTTCGCCTACTTCTGGCGGAGCTACGGGAGTGAAGTGACCGTGGTGGAGATGCTGGAAACGCTACTCCCCCTTGAGGACACGGACCTGGGGAGAGCGCTGCGACGGTCGTTCGAGGGGCAGGGGATCACGTCGCTCCTGGGGACAAAGGTGGAGGGGATCAGCGTGAAGGGGAAGGCGGCGACGGTATCGGTTTCGAACAAGGACGGGAAGCAGGACATCGAAGCAGACGTGGTACTGGTTGCGATCGGGTTTGTGCCGCACACGGAGGGGCTGAACCTGGACGAGGCCGGCGTGGAGACGGAGCGCGGGTTCATCACGGTGGGCGATGGGATGGAGACGAACGTCGAGGGGATCTACGCGGTGGGGGATGTGACCGGGAAGTTGATGCTGGCCCATGTGGCGATGCAGCAGGGCGTTATCGCGGCGGAACGAGCGGCGGGGCGGCAGACACCGGTGCTGGATTACGTGCAGATGCCGCGGGCGACGTTCTGCCAGCCGCAGGTGGCGTCTATCGGTTATACAGATGCGCAGGCGAAGGAAGCGGGATTCACGACGAAGAGCGGGAGGTTCCCGCTCACGGCACTGGGCCGGGCGGTGGCGTATGGCGAGACGGAAGGGTTCGTGAAAGTGGTCGCGGACGAGCCGACGGGGCAGATCCTCGGCATGCACATGCTGGGCCACGACGTTGTGGACCTGCTGGGGGAAGCGACGTTGGCAGCGCTGGTGGAGGCCACGACGGTGGAGGTCGGTTTCGCGGTACACACGCATCCTTCGATGGCGGAGGCAATCAAAGAGGCGGCGCTGGCCGCCGATGGCGAGGCGATCCACATCGTGCAGAAGCGCAAGTCCAGCGCGGCTAAGGAAGGAGCAGGCCGTTGAGCCCCAAGACCGAGACGAAGGACGCCGCGGAGGTTGAGGGACTGGGGGCCGAGCAGCTCGCGAAGTTCCTGTACCAGATGGTGTTTATCCGCCGCTTCGAGGAGAAGTGCGGCGAGATGTACACGAAGGGGAAGATCCGCGGGTTCCTGCACCTGTACACGGGCCAGGAGGCGTGCGCTGTTGGGGCGATCAATGCGCTTGCGGAGCGCGACAAGATCTACACGCACTACCGCGACCACGGCCACGCGATCGCCCGGGGGATGGACCCGAAGCGGGTGATGGCGGAGCTGTTCGGGCGAGTAGATGGGGTCTCAGGGGGGCGGGGTGGATCGATGCACCTGTTCGACGTGGAGAAGGGATTCATGGGGGGCTACGCGATCGTCGCAGCCCACATGCCGCTGGCTGTCGGGACGGCCTTCGCGGCGAAGTACAAGGGCGAGGACTCCATCGCGATGTGCATCTTCGGCGACGGGAGCGTGGCGGAGGGCGAGTTCCACGAAGCGTTGAACATGAGTGTGCTCTGGGAGACGCCGGTGGTGTACTTCTGTGAAAACAACCTGTACGGGATGGGCGTGCCCGTCCAGGAGTCGCTTTCGACGGAGATCACGGAGCTGGCGGCGGCCTACCGAATGCCGGCCGAGAAGATCGACGGCATGGATGTCATCGAGGTGTACAAGGCAACGCAGAAGGCTGTGGAGCATTGCCGAACCGGTGTGGGGCCGTACTTCCTCGAGGCGATGACCTACCGGTACCGCGGGCACTCGATGGCGGACCCGGAGCTCTACCGGCTCAAGGACGAGGTCGAGGAGGCGCGGAGCAACGACTGCATCGAGAAACTGAAGGAGCAGATGATGAAAGTGGGGATGCTCGACGAAAGCGGGTACGACGCACTCGTCGAGCGTGTGGAGCAGGAGGTGGACGAGTGCGTCGAGTTCGCTGATGCGAGCCCGAACCCGGCGTTGAGCACGCTCTACGATTGGGTCACGAAGGAGCCGGAGAATGACTGAGATGAGGCTCCGGGAAGCGTTGCGGGAGGCGCTGCGGGAGGAGTTGATCCGCGACGACAAGGTATTCCTGATGGGGGAAGACATCGGGGCTTACGGGGGTTCGTACGCGGTCACGAAAGGGCTGCTGGACGAGTTCGGGCCGGACCGGGTGAAGGACACGCCAATCGCGGAGTCGGCGATCGTGGGCGTGGGGATCGGGGCGGCGATGGCGGGGCTGCGGCCAATGGTGGAGCTGATGACGATCAACTTCAGCTTCCTGGCGATGGACCAGATCGTGAACCAGGCGGCGAAGCTGTATTACATGTCGGGGGGACAGATCAACGTCCCTCTGGTTATCCGGATGGCGAGCGGTGGCGGGAGCCAACTCGCGGCGACGCATTCGCACAGCCTGGAGGGGATGTACGCGCACTTCCCGGGGCTGAAGGTTGTGTGCCCGGCTACGCCCGCAGACGCGAAGGGGTTGCTCAAACGAGCGTTCCGGGACGACAACACAGTGCTGTTCATCGAGCACACAGCGATTTACGGGCTGAAAGGGGAGGTGCCGGACGACCCTGAGTTCATGGTCGAGTTCGGGGAGGCGAACGTGATGCGCGAGGGGACGGACGTGACGATCGTGGGGTACGCGGGGAGCGTCCACCAGGCGATGCGAGCGGCGCAGATGCTGGAGGAGCAGGAGGGAATCAGCGCGGAGGTGATCGATCTACGGACGTTGCGGCCGCTGGACATCGACACGGTGATCGCATCGGTGAAGAAGACGAACCGGGCGGTGGTGGTGGAGGACGCGTGGAAGTTCATGGGGTTCGGGGCAGAGTTGGCGGCGCAGATCATGGAGCTGGCGTTCGACTGGCTGGACGCGCCGGTGGCACGCGTGAGCGGCAAGGACGTTCCGATGCCCTACAATCGCGACCTGGAGTTCGCCGCGCTTCCTTCGGAGGAGGACGTGGTGGAAGCCGTCCTCGGGATGATGGAGTAGCGCGTGTCGACACCGATAACGATGCCCCAGATGGGCGCGGACATGACCGAAGGGACCGTCCTGAAGTGGCTGAAGAAGGTAGGGGACGAGGTGAAGCGCGGGGAGATCATCGCTGAAATCGAGACGGACAAGGCAACGGTAGAGTTGGAGGCGTTCGAGGGAGGCGTGCTGCAGCAGCTGGTGGTTGAGGAGGGCGAGACGGTGCCGGTGGGCGAGACGATCGCGATTCTGGGGGAGGCCGGGGAGAAGGTGGAGGCGCCCGAACGGAAGCCTCCAGCCGAGACGCCGGCACGGCGGAAGCTGAGCGAGGACCGACCAGAGGAGGAGGAGGCCCAGGCCGCGAGCCGCCAGCCGCTGGGGACCGAGGAGGCGACCGCCGAGCGTGAGCCAGATGGTCGGGTGCGGATCTCACCGGTGGCACGGCGGATCGCGAACGAGCAGGGAGTCGACATTGGCTCGCTGCAGGGGAGCGGACCCGGTGGCCGGATCCTGAGGCGCGACGTGGAGGCCGCGGCCAAGGGAGCGCCCTCCAGGCCGGTGGAAACCGAGGAGAAGGCCCCGGCGGCTTCACCGGCGCCGGTAGCGCGCCCGACTCAGACGCTGGATGCCGTGGCGGGAAAGGTGCAGCCGCTGACGCGGATGCGGCAGGCGATCGCCCGGCGTATGTCGCAATCGAAGCAGGCAGCGCCACATTACTACCTGACGCTGGACATCGACATGACGGCAGCACTGGAGTTCCGGCGGCAGCTGAACAGTGTGGCGAGCGACGAAGAACGCGTGAGCATCAACGACCTGGTGGTGAAGGCGTGCGCACTGGCGCTCTACCGGCATCCGCGGTTCAACTCAGAGTTCGGCGAGGAGGGGATCCGGATCCACGACCAGATCAACGTTGATGTAGGGATCGCGCTGGACGATGGGCTCATCGCGCCGGCGATCCTGGACGCGGGGCGGAAGTCGCTGGGACAGATCGCGCGCGAGGGGAAGGACCTTGTCTCACGGGCCAGGGAGGGGCGGTTGCGGGCTGACGAGTACAGCGCGGGCACGTTCACGATAACGAACCTGGGCGCGTTCGGGGTGGAGTCGCTCATCGGCATCATCAACCCACCGCAGGCGGCGATCCTGGGCGTTGGCAGCGTGATGAAGCAGCCGGTGGTGCTCGACGACGCGGTGGTGGCAAGGGATGTGATGAAGGTGGCGCTCAGCGCGGACCACCGGGTGACGGACGGCGCCGAAGGAGCGCGCTTCCTCAAAGAGATCCAGGGGTTCCTTGAGAACCCGGCGGCGATGGCGTTGTAAGAGGCGGAAGGGAAGGGGGAAGTGAGGCCAGTCAGTGGGGGAGGTATTCGAGGGGGACGGGGGGATGGGCGAGGGGACGGGCCGCGATCGCCATCAGGACCATCGTGTTGTCATCGCCTGCGATGCGGTTGTCTTTCAGGTGGCCGCAGGATTTGCAGCGGTGAATGAGGACCCACTCGTCGCCATCGCGGAGGCTAATGGCGATGGGTTCCATGCGGCCGTGGCAATCGGCCTTGCGGTCGCCGGGGAAGTTATCGACGTGCTTGCTCCAGAGGCAGAGGGGGCAGTGGTTGCGGTGCTGGGTGCCGAAGGCGAGCTCATCGATCTGCTGTTTGCAGTTGACGCAGCGGAAGGTGCCGCCTGAATCGCGGGTCATGGCTGCCTCGTCGCTGCGAGCGGACTCAAGGTCATGGCGCAAGCTTAAGCCGGGCCGAGGGTGGAGGGAACGCGGTCAAGGGCGAAGCTCGGAGCGGGTCGAGGAAGGTGTCGGTCATCAGGAGCACGGGGGGTGGCTTCGGCCATGGCTTGAGGGTCGCGAGGACGGGGGGCCGTGCGCGACATAT
>CAYPAZ010000145.1:0-6331 GCA_964408835.1 uncultured Anaerolineaceae bacterium | reverse complement strand
GGCACGGCGTCCGCCTCGAGAGTGTGTCGAAGCTGGTCGGCCTGCTGCCGGAGGAAGCGGCGGTACTGACACACTGCAACACCGGTGCGCTGGCGACGGGCGGCATCGGGACCGCACTCGGGGTCATCCGGGCAGCCTGGGAGCAGGGGCGACTGCGCGAATGCTACGCGACGGAAACGCGCCCGCTGCTCCAGGGCGCGAGGCTGACGACGTGGGAGCTGGGGAAGCTGGGCATCCCGCACACGTTGTTACCGGACGCGGCGGCCGCCGCATTGCTCGGTTCGGGCCGGGTGCACGCCGTGATTACAGGGGCGGACCGAATCGCTGCGAATGGGGATACAGCGAACAAGGTGGGGACGTGCGGGCTAGCCCTGGCCGCTTCGGCGCACGGCGTTCCGTTCTACGTCGCAGCACCGACCACGACCGTCGACCTCGGATGCGAGAGCGGGGGGGACATCCCGATTGAGTTCCGGAACGACGCCGAGGTGCGGGGATTCCGGGACGTGGTGTGGGCGCCGGAGGGGACGGCGGCGTTCAACCCGGCCTTCGACGTGACGCCGGCGGCGCTGATAGCGGCCATCGTCACCGAGCGGGGCGTGGTGCGACCGCCGTTCACTGCCGGCCTGGAGCGGGTCATGACGGGCGGGAACGGGTAAACTCAGACCGAACTCCCTGAAGGCGGCTCCCACGCCTGTGACACCTGGCCCCACGTTTGCAGTCCTCGGCGGTTCCGGATTCTATGAAATGCCCGGCCTGACGGCTGTGCGCGAGGTGGAGGTCGAGACGCCGTTCGGGCGACCAAGCGACGCGATCCACATCGGGGAGTTGGAGGGGCGAGAGGTTGCGTTCCTGGCCAGGCATGGGCGGGGACACGTGCATCTGCCCTCGGAGCTACCGCAGCGGGCGAACTTCTGGGCGCTGAAGTCGCTTGGCGTGGAACGGGTACTGGGCGTGTCGGCGGTGGGGAGCCTGCGGGAAGACTACCGGCCGCGTGAGTTCGTAGTGCCGGACCAGCTGATAGACCGGACGCGAGGGATGAGGGCTTCGACGTTTTTCGGGGGAGGCGTTGTGGCGCACGTTGCGTTCGCGGATCCGTTTTGCCACGACCTTCGGGCACGGGCGAGCCATGCGGTCAGGGCAACGGGCTCGGTCGTGCACAACGGAGGGAGCTACGTGACGATCGAAGGGCCGGCGTTCGGGACACGAGCGGAGAGTCACCTCTACCGCTCCTGGGGGGCGAGCGTGGTGGGGATGACGGCGATCCCGGAGGCGAAGCTGGCCCGCGAGGCCGAACTTTGCTACGCGCTTGTGGCCGCGGTGACTGACTATGACTCGTGGAACACAGGGGTGAGCGAGGTTGACGCCGCGCGGGTGTTCGAGGTGTTGAAGCAGAACGTTGCGGCGGCGCAGCAGGCGGTGCGCGAGGTGGTAAAGGGCCTTGATTCGGCCGGATCTCCTTGCGACTGCAACCTGGCGCTGGATACGGGGCTTGTGACGGCGCCGGGGGCAATCGGGGCGGAGGCCAAGGTGCGGCTGGGGCCGATCCTTTCGCGCCGGTTAGGGATGGTGCCGGCATGACCGTGCTCGTTTCGGGATGGGTGGCGCTGGACGACATCGAGACGCCGTTCGGCAAGGTGGAGGGGAGCCTCGGGGGTTCGGCGACGTTCTCGGCGCTTGCAGCGTCGCTGTTCACGGAAGTGCGGTTGCTGGCAGTGATCGGGGAGGACTTCCCGGCAGAGCTGGTGGTGAAGCTGGACCGGGCAAACATCGATCTGAGCCGGCTGGAGACTGTCCACGGGGGGAAGACGAGCAGATGGGGGGCGCGGTACGCGTTCGACATGAACAGCCGGGAGACGTGGTACCCGGAGCTGGGAGTGAGTGTGGTCCACCTGCCTCCGCTGCCGCCGGAGTGGTCCGACTGCACGGGCGTGTGCCTGGCGGCGGGGGAGCCGAAGTACCAGAGGACGTTGCTCGAGGGAGTGAGCGAGCCGAAGGTGAGCGTAATGGACACTATCAAGATGTTCATCGAGGAGGCCCGGGACGAGCTGTGGTTGACGATGGGGAAGGCCGACTTTGTGACAGTGAACGATAGCGAAGCGAGGATGCTGGCGGAGACGCCGAGCGTGGCGAAGGCGGCGCGGAAGCTGCTGACCGCGGGGCCACGGCGCGGAGTGATCATCAAGCTGGGTGAGTATGGAGCGGCTTTCGCGAGCGGTGAGGACTACTTCGTGGCGCCGGGGTATCCGCTGGATGAGGTCGTGGACCCGACGGGGGCGGGTGACGCGTT
This sequence comes from uncultured Anaerolineaceae bacterium, assembly GCA_964408835.1. Classification (GTDB taxonomy): domain Bacteria; phylum Chloroflexota; class Dehalococcoidia; order Tepidiformales; family Tepidiformaceae; genus CAYPAZ01. Next base: position 4,044 of record CAYPAZ010000145.1, on the reverse strand, counting down.
CGCGGGCGGATTCACGGGCTACCTGGACACAGTGCGGGAGGTGACATCGGCGGAGATACGGCGGGCAGTGATCTACGCCTCGGCGGTGGCTTCGTTCAGCGTGGAAGGGTTCGGGCCGGCGCGCTTGTTGACGCTGACACGGGAGGAGCTGGACGGGCGGTACGCGGAGTTCAAGCGGTTAACCCACTTCGACGTGGAGGGCTGAGGTGGCCGAGAGGGATATGCGGTGGGAGGCATCAGCGGAGCGGAGGCTGGAGTTCGTGGTGCAACCGTTGACTGAGCTGGCGCGAATCCGGGATGTGTTGCGCCCGCGGGTGGAGTACACGGCGTACGCCCTGGGTCAGCTGGAGCCTGGATTGTACGAGCGGACGCGGTGGTTCCGGGCGGTGGGGAAGAGCGGGACTGCCCTGGTGCTGCACAGCCAGGGGGGCCTTGGGGACGCGACGTTTGTGATGGGAGACCCGGATGCGGTGAGGGCGATCCTGACGATCTACCCGGGGGCGGCGCAGACGTACATCACCTGCCAGCCACAGCACCTGCCCCCGCTGAAAGCTATCTACCGGCTGGCGGTGCAGCAACCCATGATCCGGATGGGAGTGACGCGGGGGACGTTCAGAGGCCTGTACTCGGTGCCGACGGTGGCACTCAGCGGTGTGGATATCCGGCGCGTCAACCAGCTGTACTCAACTGAAGCTGGGCCGAGCTACTACGTACCGGAGCACATCGACAACGGCGTCTATCGGGGGGTGGTGATCGGAGGGCAGCTGGTGGCGATCGCGGGGACGCATGTGGTTTCGCGGCAGGAGGGGGTGGCGGTGGTGGGGAACGTGTTCACGCACCCGGCGCACCGGGGAAAGGGCTACGGTACGGTGGTGACCAGTGCGGTGACGCAGGTCTTGCTGGAGTACTGCGACCATGTGGTGCTGACGGTGGACCCTTCGAACAAGCCAGCGATCAAGGCGTACGATCGGTTGGGATACCGAGAGGTATGCCAGCTGGTGGAGGCCAGCGCGGCCCGGAAGGACCCGGTTGGGCTCTCGGTGTGGTGGAGGCGGTGGCGAGCCTCTATGCGGGGCCGGCGATACGATGGGGCACTTGTACGCGTCCCTGGTCGCAGGGAGTAGAGAGGCCACCGAGACATGATGACTGTCCCTTCTGATATTGCCGACATCCGGCGGGCGCCGGAGGGTATGCGCCGGATCGAGTGGGCGGCGCGCGAGATGCCGGTACTGAAGCTGATCCGGGAGCGGTTCGAGCGGGAGAAGCCGCTGAACGGGATCCGGATGGCATGCTGCCTGCATGTGACGACCGAGACGGCGAACCTGGCGCTGACGCTCCAGGCTGGAGGGGCAGCGATCCGGATTTGCGCGAGCAATCCGCTTTCGACGCAGGACGATGTGGCGGCGGCGCTGGTGAACGACTACGGGATCCCGGTGTTCGCGATCTGCGGGGAAGACAACGATACGTACTACCGGCATATCCAGGACGCGCTGGGGCACGAGCCGCAAATCACGATGGACGATGGGGCGGATGTGGTGGCGACGATCCACAAGGACAGGCGGGACCTGCTGGAGAAGGTGGTAGGAGGCACGGAGGAGACGACGACAGGGGTCATCCGGTTGCGGGCGATGGCGAAGGATGGAGCGCTGGGGTATCCAATCGTTGCGGTGAACGAGAGCGACACGAAGCACCTGTTCGATAACCGGTACGGCACGGGGCAATCGACCGTCGACGGGATCATCCGGGCGACGAATGTGTTGCTGGCGGGGAAGAACTTCGTTGTGGCTGGCTACGGTTGGTGTGGACGCGGGGTGGCGAGCCGGGCGCGGGGGATGGGCGCGCAGGTGATCGTGACGGAGGTTGACCCGGTGAAAGCTCTGGAAGCGGTGATGGACGGGTTCCGGGTGATGCCGATGGCGGAGGCGGCACAGGTTGGGGACTTCTTCGTGACGTTGACGGGGGACACGAACGTGATCGACCGGTCGCACCTGGAGGCGATGAGGGACGGGGCGATCATGGCCAACAGCGGGCACTTCGACAACGAGATCAACCTGAAGGCGCTGGACGGCATGTCGGAGACGAAGCGGCGGGTGAGGGAGCATGTGGACGAGTACCTGCTGCAAGACGGGCGGAAGGTGCACGTGATTGGCGAGGGCCGGCTGGTGAACCTTGCGGCGGCGGAGGGGCACCCGGCGGCGGTGATGGACATGAGTTTCGCGAACCAGGCGCTGGCGGCGGAGTACATCGTGGCGAACGCGCACAAGCTGGAGAACCAGGTGTACGACCTGCCGCCGGAGGTCGACGAGGAGATCGCGCGGTTGAAGTTGCACGCGATGGGGATATCGATCGACTACCTGACGGAGGAGCAGGAGCGGTATCTGACGAGCTGGCAGGAGGGGACGTAGGGGACCTTGGGATTTGGGATTTTGGATTGGGGATTTTGGATTGGCGGGCCGGGGGGAAGCCGGGCGAGCAGTTGGTCTGTCGGTGGAGGTGGGGAGAGCCGATCTTCCTGAGGTGATGGACAGGGAACGGCTGGCCACGGGGTTGCTCGATCTGGTCGAGTGGGCGCAGGAAGGGCGGCGGCAGAAAGAGCCGCAGTCGCCGGCGTTGAGGGACGTAGTCATCGAGTTTCTCGGGAAGGAGCCCGGGGAACTGCAGATCAACCGCCGGACGCTGCATGGCAGGGACCTACCGACGGCGCAGGCCGCTCTTGAGGCATGGATGGGGCGGCCAGGCCTCCAGGCGCAACTGGTGGGTTTTCTCGTCGAGTTCTCCGTGGGGGCGTTCGGGTTCAGCCAGGCCCTTGCCCGGACGGGATACAACGATGTCAGAGTCGGCCCGACGTCGCACACGCCAGTGCAGCTGCCAACCGGGACGGTGTTGTGCCTCGAGAGGGGCGTCTACCTGGTAGAGGAAGCCTTTGGGCGCTATTGCGTCTTGGTGCACAACCGCCGGGAGTACGGTGAGACTGAGTTGGCGATCGAGGTGCTTTCAGCGGATCGCACCATGTGCAGTGAGGTGCTGGACGGGATCGAGGCGGAGATCGTGGCGCGGAGCGTGTACCGGGGGGAGGTGATCTCGCTTGGAGGGCGCGAGGCCACGGACATCGTCTTTCACAACATCGAGCCGATCGGACGGGAGGACATCATCCTTCCTGAGGGGTTGCTGGCGACCATCGACCGGAACGCGATCGAGTTCGCGGCGAGCGCGGATGCGCTGCGCGATGCGGGGATGCATGTAAAGAGGGGGTTGTTGCTTCACGGACCGCCCGGGACGGGAAAGACGCTCTCGATCCGGTACCTGATCAGCCAGATGCCCGGGCGCACGACTATCATCGTGGCTGGCGCACGGGCAGCGCTCCTCCGCGAGGCTTGCGAACTCGCGAGGACGCTGGCGCCCGCGACGGTTGTCCTCGAAGACGTGGACCTCTTCGCCGAAGACCGTGAATCCGCCGGTGATAGCTGCCAGACGTCGCTGTTATTCGACCTACTGAACGAGATGGACGGACTACCCGGGGACTGTGATGTGCTGTTCGTGCTGACGACGAATCGCCCAGGGGCGATCGAGCCGGCGCTCGCGGCGCGGCCCGGGCGAATCGATCAAGCGATCGAGTTCCCGCTGCCGGACGCGGACTGCCGAAGCAGGCTTTTCGCGTTGTACGGCGAGGGGCTGAATCTCGGCGAGGGGGTGCTTGAGGGGCTGGTGAGCCGGACAGAGGGCGCGAGCCCGGCGTTCATCCGTGAGCTGATCCGGAAGGGCACGCTCCTGGCTCTGCTTGCGAGCGAGGGGGAGATGGGGGGCGTTAGCGGTGAGCACCTCGAAGCTGCGTTGCGGGAGATGGTGACGGAGGGAGGGGAGCTGACACGTAAGCTCCTTGGGGCAGGGCCCGGAGTCGGGCGAGGCAGCTAGCGGTCTGCGGCTGTGGCTGTGCGAGGGAGGCGGGAATTTACCCGCGGCGGTGGGGGCTGGTAGAGTTTAGGAGCGATTTGGGATTTTGGATTGGGGATTTTGGATTGGCGGGCCGGGGGAGATTAACCGCCA
>CAYPAZ010000144.1:0-6353 GCA_964408835.1 uncultured Anaerolineaceae bacterium | reverse complement strand
GGCGAAGTCAACAAGGAAGGCATCCTCCGTGCCCGGCAGACCTCCATCTGGTCGAGCATCAACCCCTACAAGGGCCTCGACAGCGGCCTCACCTGGGGATTCACCATCTTCGACCACCTCTGGTACACCCCACGCGACACCGGCGTCCCCGAACTCCTCCTCGCCGAATCTCTCGAGCGCCCGGATGACGGCTCCCAGATCACCGCCAAACTCAAGCCATCAGTCTTCCATGACAAGCCCCCCATCGATGGGCGCGCGGTCACGGCCCAGGATGTCAAAGCCAGCCTCGAAGCCGCCGCCGTCCAGACCGGAATCTCTAACAGCTCCTGGTGGAGCCTCGTCTTTGACGGCGTCGATGCCCCCGACGAATCCACTGTGGTCATTAAGATGAAGGCCCTTGATGCCTGGACGATGACCAGCACCAACGGCGGCAGCCCCATCGCCAGCTCCGTCATCCCCGAGGAGATCGCGGCCGACCCGGACTTCATGGACCGGGACCTGATCGGCAGCGGCCGCTTCCAGTTCCTCAGCCACGAAAACGGCACGAACTTCAGGATTCGCCGCCATCCCAATTGGCGAGTTGAGGGTGAGCCCTGGCTCGCTGGCCAGGATTGGAAGCTCGTCCAGGAACAGGCTGCCGCCATCGCCGCCTTCTCCGCAGACGAAATCGATAGCGTCGCGCTCCAGAACCGCCTCGAGCGCGACGAGCTCCTGCAGCAGCTCGGCGACAGCATCAACATGGAAGAAAATGTGACTGCCGCCGTCTGGACCTTCCAGGGCCGCGCTGATGGCGTCTGGGCCGACCCACGCGTCCGGAAGGCCGTCAACCAGGGCCTCGACCGTGAACAGCTGATCCAGCTCATGGCCTTCGGCGATGGCGTTCTCTCCGGGCCCGTTCCCCCTCCGTTCGTCGACCAGTCCCTGCCGGAGACCGAGCTTCTCGACACCTGGTCCAAGCACGACCCTGCCGACTCCAACGCTCTCCTCGATGCGGCCGAGTTCGACCGCTCCGTCCGCTACGAACTCAAGTACCCGCTCCTCGGCGAGCTCTACTCGCAGTTCGCTCAGGTGACCGCCCAGCAGCTGCGCACGAACCTCGGCCTGAACATCCAGGTCGTTCCGGAAGACTTCAGCACGTGGCTCCAGCAGTCCCTCTACGGCTCCAACTACAGCGGGTTCGTGGCCTACCCTAGCCTCGCCTACGACGACCCCAGCAGCTACATCGGCGCCTACGCCAAAGAAATCGGCGGCCGCCCGAACTGGGCCCGGTTCATAGACGATGAGATGGACGACCTCTACGTCCAGCAGAAGGCCATCCTCGATGACGAAGCCCGCTTCCAGGCCCTCCTCGATATCCAGCGAAAGGCGTACGAGAAGGCAGCTCCCTACTGGCCGACCTTCGTGAGGATCACGAACACAGCCTGGCACAAGCGCGTCCAGGGCCGCATCACCGGCCGCGGCAGCTTCGGCCTCCTCAATGGGCGCGTCTACATCGACGACAACGCTTAGCCCGGGACGAAGATGCGCCAGTACGCGCTCCGGAGGCTCGCTTACCTCCCGATCATCGCGATCGCGGTGTCGATCATCACCTTCGCGGTCCTGCGATCGCCGTGGTCGCAGGACCCCGTCATCGCCATGGCCGGCATGGATGCCACCCCGGAGCAACAACAGCGCATCCGCGAAGAACTTAACCTCGACAAGCCCATCGTTGCCCAGTTCGGGCTCTGGGTCGGTGAACTCGCACGCGGCGACTTCGGCGAAACCTTCCGCGGCCGCCAACCGGTTGGGGCGCAGGTCAAGGCTCGCCTCGAACCGACGCTTCAGATCCTCATCCTCTCGGTCCTGTTCAGTGGCTTCTTCGGCATCAGCTTCGGCGTCATCGCTGCCGTAAAACACAACCGTGCTCCTGACCTCACCCTCAGGACGTTCGCGGTCTTTGGCCAATCGATCCCTGACTTCTTCCTGCTGGTGCTGCTGGTGGTCCTGCCTTCCATCTGGTGGAACTACTCGCCACCCGTCGGCGGCCACGTCAGCCTCTGGGAAGACCCGGTGCACAACCTCCGCCTCTACGTCCCGCCAACCCTCCTCCTCGCCGTCGGCGGTTCCGCCGCCATGGTCCGCATCACACGCTCCACGCTCCTGGAAGTCATGCGCCAGGACTACATGCGCACCGCCCGGGCCAAAGGGCTCCCCGGGCAGGCCGTCATCTGGGGCCACGCCTTCCGCAACGCCCTCATCCCCATCGTGACGCTCCTCGGTGCCCAGGTCACCGTCTTCTTCTTCGGCGCCCTCATCCTCGAGCAGGTCTTCAGCATCAACGGCCTCGGCCAGTTCTTCTTCCAGTCTGTCGTTTTCGGGGACTTCCCCGTCGTCCAGTTCCTGGTCCTCTACACCGCCCTCATCGTTGTCTCCCTCAATCTCCTGGTCGACCTCTCCTATGCCCTGATCGACCCGAGAGTGAAATACCGCTAATGGCCGCAACAACCACCCGTCTCGGCGGCCTCGAAGCCACGTTCATAGCTCCCCGGCCCGGCGTGTTCCGGCGCCTCGGCCGCGTCGCGCGTCAGCAGCCCCTCGGCGTGTTCGGGCTGATGGTGCTCCTGCTGTTCGTCATCCTCGGCGTCTTCGGACCGTGGATCGCCCCTCACGACCCAAGGGCCCTGCTAGTCGGTGGTCAGCTGGAGTCCCCGTCCTGGGACCACCCCTTCGGTACCAACAACAACGGCCAGGATGTCTTCAGCCGCGTCATCGCCGGCGCCCGTGTGTCGCTCATCATCTCGAGCGCCGCCATCTTCATCGGCGCCGGCATCGGTTCGTTCCTCGGGATCGTCAGCGGCTACTACGGCCGCTGGGTCGACTATCTTGTCCAGCGCTCCGGCGAAGCCTCCGCCGCCTTCCCCACCCTGGTCCTCTTTCTCATGCTGCGGACCGCTTTCGGCCCCTCCATCAAGACCATCATCCTCGCAATCGCCATCGGAGCACTCTTCGGCGGCTCCCGCGTGCTTCGCAGCGCCACCATCATCGAACGCCACAGCCCCTACGTGGATGCCGCCCGCTCCATCGGCGCCTCCGATGAACGTATCCTCTTCCGTCACGTCATCCCCAACGTGCTTCCGCTTACCATCGTCCTGATCAGTGGCGCCCTTGGAGCAGCCATCCTCGCCGAATCCGCTCTCGCCTTCATTGGCCTCGGCCTCGAACCCGGTACCCCAAGCTGGGGCATCGACATGAGCGGCCAGAACCTCTCCTTCGCCCGCCTCGGCTACTGGCACCTCGTGGTCTTCCCCGGCCTTGCAATCAGCCTTGTCGTCCTCGGGGCCAACCTCCTCGGCGACTCCCTCCGGGATGTGCTCGATCCCCGCCTGCGAAGGTAAAGCGCTTAGCCCCGGCGCAGCACCCCCAGCGCCGCCTCCACCCCTCGTATCCCGAACCCGCTGATCACCCCCACGCACGCGGCCGAAAGCGTTGAGTGCTCCACCCCGTCCCACCGGGCAGTCCGCACCTCGATGACCGGATAGCCGCAGCCCTTCACCGCAGCCGCCATCAGCGGAAACCGGTCCGCGGGGATCCCGTCGCTCACCAGCACGGCCGATTCATACTCCCCCAGGAGGGCCGCCCTCGCAGCGTCCCAGCGGTCGTACTCCAGCAACGTCCCGCCCTCTACCGCCGCGCCGTCGAGGAAACCAACCGGCACGATGATTGCAATCCCGTCGCTCACAGGCTCGGCCCCGAAGCATAGATCGGCGAGTCGGACGTCACTCCCTCATCGTAAAGCGCGGCGACCTCCGCCTCGCCCAGCCCGGCCATCTCCGTGAAGACTTCTCGGTTGTGCTCCCCGAACATCGGAGCGTGCACTGGTTCCGGCAGAGGTGTCCCGCTGAATCGCCACGGAAATCCCGGGTACGAGATGGTTCCGGCCTCCGGGTGCCGGATCCGCGCGAAGAACTCCCGGTCGTTCAGGTGGTTGTCTGTGAAGATCTCCCAGTTCGCCATCACTGGCGCCGCCGGCACGCCCACCGCTTGCAGCGCCCTGGCCGCGGCGTTGTGGTCGAGGGTCGCCGCCCACGCCGAAATCGCCGCCCCGACCCTCCCTTCGCTCTCCCTTCGGTTCTCGGCTGTCCCCATCTTGGCGTCGTCTGCAAGTTCCGGCGCGCCGATAGCACGGCACAGCGCCCCGAACTCTCGCTCATTTCGCACCGTCAGCGCCAGCCAGCAGTCGTTCCCCGCCGTCCGGTAGATGTTCTGCGGACTATGCACGGGGTGCCGGTTACCCATTGGTACCGGCGGCTTGCCGCTCAACGCGTACTCCAGAAACTGCTGCGCGAAGAACGGGCCCACCGCCTCCAACAGCGACATGTCTATCCACTGCCCCTCGCCCGTGCGACGGCGGGCGTGTAGTGCAGCCAGGATCGCCACCGCCCCGTGCCCCCCCGTCACCGGGTCTGCATAGAAGGTGCCCGTCCCGAAGAACTCGTCCGGCCCGTACCCTAGCAGGCTCGCGAGCCCGCTCAGCGTCTCGATGTTTGACCCGTACGCCGAGTAGTCCTTCTGCGGGCCGGTTCCCCCAAACCCCGACATCGAACACATCACGATCCCGGGGTGTTCCTCGCGCAACGCCTCGTAGCTCAGCCCAAGCTGGCCCATCACCCGCGCCGCGTTGTTCTCCAGCACCACGTCCGCCTCCCCTACCATCCGCAGAAACACACTCCGACCCGCCGCTGTGGAGAGGTCGAGGCAAACGGCCTTCTTGTTCCGGTTCAGCTTGTTGAAGTACCCGGCCCGGTCGTAGTGCCGGGGCCAGGTCACATCGTCCCCGACGTACGCCAGCGTCCGCGTGGCCGGCTTCGTCGCAAGCTCAAGTTTGATCACCTCCGCGCCAAGGTCCGCGAGGTGTCTCCCTCCGATGGGCCCCGCCCAGTTCGCGGTTACCTCAATCACCCGCAACCCCTCCAGCGGCGCCGGCCCTACTCGCCGCGGGCGAATCTCAACCGGTCGCGCCGAAGACCCACCCGTTCGAGCCGGCGCCTCCCAGCCGTCGTGCTCCCCCAGCAGCGGCGCTCGCCCATCGTTCTCGCAGGGTGTTCCCATGAGCTTGAACGGGAACCCCGGCGCCCGGACCCGCTGGCCACCCACCTCGATCTCGCGCAGCCACTCCCTCGCCGCCAGCTGCTCGCTCGTCGCCAGGTCCGCCATTGTGTACACCGGCGAGACCGCAATCCGCAGCTCCTGCGCGGCGCGGAAGATCTCGTCCCGCGTCCTCGTCGCCGCCCACTCCGAGAACGCCGCGAACACCTCCCCGAACCGCCCCCACCACGTCATCGGATCCTGGAGCGTCTCGTCCTCGAGCAGGTCGAACCGCTCCATCAGCACGAACAGGTTCGGGTACGGCACCAGGTTGAAGAGATAGATGTACCCATCGGCGCACTTCGCGTACAGGCTCCCCGCTCGCCGCTGCACGAGGCCCTGGTGCGTCCACGATGTCGTCAACCACGAGTGGTCGGAGAGCGCAGCCTCCTGATGGGACACCTCCACCACCTGCCCCTGCTGAGTCTCCCGCGCGTGCCACAACGCGGCCAACGCACCTGCGGTCGCGTGCATCCCCGCGTGGAATTCAACCTGGTGTCCGGGCAAAGCCAGCGGCTCCCGCTCCGGATCCCCCGCGATGTAGTGGTAGCCACTCGTCGCGTACTCGGTCAGTGGAGATGTGGCCCAGCTGGCCCTTGGCCCGCTCCGTCCGTACGGAGTGATCGAAACCACCACCAGCCCCGGGTACTCGGCCGTTAGCCGCAGCTCGAGCGCGTCCGCCTCCGCCCCCCGGAGGTCGTGAATCACGATCTCGGCCCCCTCCGCCAACTCCACCACCTTCGGGTCGCCCGGCTCCATCACCAGCCCGCGCTTGCCCGCGTTCAGCCAGCCGAAGAACGCGCTCTCCCCGCCCACGAACGGGTACTCGCCCCTCAGTCGGTCCCCGGCCCGCGGCTCGACTTTAAGCACTGTCGCCCCCAGGTCGCGCAGGAGCCGCCCGCAGTACGGCCCCGCGACGCCCGTCGCGAGTTCCACCACCGTCAGGTCAGAAAGTGCTCCCGCGGTTCGCCCGGCCACAGCCAAAGAGCCTCGATTCAGATGTGCCGGAGTCTAGCGCTTCCTGGCCATGCGGTCAGGAAGCGTATCCCTTCTCCCGCAACCGCCTCCAGACCTCGCCGCTCCGGGCGTACCGGTCCATCAGGAACGGGTAGACGGTCGGCATCCTGAACAGCCGCTCCATGCACTCCTGCGCCAGGAAGCGGTCCATGAACGCTGGTTGCTCGTCCGGGTTCACGAGGTCGATCTCCAGCCCCGCCTCGAATCCCCCC
>CAYPAZ010000143.1:0-6395 GCA_964408835.1 uncultured Anaerolineaceae bacterium | reverse complement strand
CGCCTTCGCCGACGCGCTCCGTCCTGGCTGCTCGTGCCTCGGCCGGCGGCGGGCTGCCGCGGCGGATGCGGCGAGCGACGGCCAGACCAAGGAGCGCAACGGCCGCGCCCGAGATGGCATCGAAGATGTAGTGGTTCGCAGTCATCACGATGGCGAAGAACATGGCGACCGGCAGGAAGACGCCGAGCGCTTTCACCGCCTTGTTGGGGCCGGAGCGAAAATAGGCGATGCCTACGAGCAAGTTCCATCCGAAGTGGAGGCTGGGGACAGCGGCGTAAGGATTCGTGAGTGCCGGCGGCTGGAACAGCCGGTAGGCGCTGGTGTATTCGGTCACAGTGTCGACGACGTCGAGGTCGGTGAGGCGGGGTGGGGCGACGGGGAAAGTGAGAAAGATGACCAGGCCGATGGCTCCGGAGATAAGGAAGGCATCGCGGGTGACGTGATACTCATCGCGGCGCCACAGCGCGAACCAGATCGCGGAAGTGATGATGACGGGCCAGTGGAGGTAGAGGTAGCCCCAGTTGAAGACCGTCACGAGGACATCGTTGCCTTCGATAGCCGCCTGCCAGGTGGGCTCCCAGAAGAACCCGAGCGTCTTCTCCAGTTCGATGACCCTGTCGGCGTTGCGGAGCGCGAGTTCGTATTCGGAGTTCATGGCCCCACGCACGGCGAAGTAGGCGAGGCCGGCAGCGACCATGATCACCGCCTGGCGGATGAACCACGCCAGGGTCAGACCGGCTGACGCCTCGCCGGTGCGGGATTGTGCGAGGGGGATGGTCGAAGCGAGCGCCATCGCTCGCCGCCGGTACCCGGAAGACTGCTCCTGCGCCAACGGCTCCTCCTGCAAGAAGGGACTCGCTCGGCGCGCACCGAAATGACGTGACAGTCGTGGGAGTGACGCCCGCGGGTAGCTCCTTCGCGTGTGTCGAGACTGGTTCGGGAGCCGGCGGGCGAGTTGCCTCGCTCCCGGGGAAGCACGGGCTAGTATAGAGAAGGGGCGGCCAGCGCCCAAACCCTGGCCCCACGGCCACCGAAAGCAGGATGAAGCTGGATGGAACGTGCACCGGCGCCGGGAGTTGTTTCCGGCGTGCGACCGGGGTCGCTCGCGGAAGAAGCGGGCATCGGGCCCGGCGACGCGATCGTCACGGTCGCGGGCCGGGTCATTCGCGATGTCGTCGACCTGCAGTTCTACCAGGCCGAGCCGGAAGTGGAGGTGCTGGTACGTAAGGCTAACGGGCTCGACGAGCTGTTCCTGTTCGAGAAGGACATCGACGAGGACCTGGGCCTAGAGTTCGAGCGCGCGACCTGGGACGACGTCACCCTGTGCAACAACAACTGCTTCTTCTGCTTCCTCAAGGGTCTGCCGAAGGGGATGCGGAAGTCGCTCTACATCAAGGATGATGACTACCGGCTGAGCTTTCTGCACGGCAACTTCGTGACGCTTACGAATTTGACCGATGCCGACTGGGAACGGCTGGAGGAGCAACGCCTTAGCCCGCTGAACGTCTCGGTGCACGCCACCGAGCCGGAGCTGAGGCGGAAGATGCTCGGGAACCCGAAGGCACCGCCTATCGTCGAGACGCTGGAGCGGCTGGGCAGTCTCGGTCTCGAGGCGAACACGCAGATCGTCCTGTGTCCGGGAGTCAACGACGGCGAGCACCTCGATCGATCGCTGCGGGACCTGGGAAGCATGTACCCCACGGTGCGCACGATTTCGGTGGTGCCAGTTGGCGCGAGCCCAAAGCTGGAGGACTGGTCCCTGAACCGCGACGGGATCGAGCTGGAGCGGCCAACCGCCGAGTACGCGCGCTCGGTGGTCCGGCAACTCCGGCCCTACCAGCGGGAGCTGCGGAAGCGGTTCGGGGCGACCGTGGTGCAGTGTAGCGATGAGTACTACCTGGCGGCGGGCCAGCCAGTGCCGGGCGCCCACTTCTACGATGGATACCCGCAGTATGAGAACGGGATCGGGATGGTACGGGCGATGCTGCAGGACTGGGCGGGGACGAAGCGGCGCATCCAGAACCGGGGGATCGAGGGCCGCTACCGGGGACGGAGAGTGGTCATAGCTTGCGGGACACTGATCGCGCCGAAGCTCAAGGAGATTGCGTGCGAGATGGAGCGGTTGCTGGGTGCGACCATCGAGGTGGCATCTATCACCAACACCCTCTTCGGGGAGCGGGTGAACGTTAGCGGGCTACTCTGCGGCCATGACTATGTGCAGCAGGCAGGGGGAAGGCGGCCGGACTGTTACATCCTTCCTCGGGCGAGCCTGGACTACTTCGGACGCAAGTTCCTGGATGACATGACCATCGACCAGGTGGAGGAGGAGTTGGGGGCGCCGGTGACGTTCGCGAGCCAGTGGAGCGAGGTGGTGGAGGTCCTGGAGCGTGGGCCGCGACGCCCCGGGGTGGGCGAAACCAGCAACGGCGCGATGTGGGCGGAGGAGCGGGAAGCCATCCCTGCGGGCGCGACGTGGGAGTCCTGAACCTTCGCGAAGCGGCGAACGGCGGCGGGTGCTACCATCGTTTGGTGCCTCGCGTACGAGTCGAGCCGTTGGGCATCGAAGTCGAAGCCGCCCGTGGCGATACAGTCATGGAGGCGGTGATGGCTCACGGGTTCTGGTGGCCGATGGGCTGCGATCGCCTTGGCGAATGCACCAATTGCGCGATGGATGTAGTGTCGGGCGTCGCCCGGCTCAGTAGGATGGGCCGGTACGAACGCCTCAACCTGGTGCGTCAGCGGGGCGCGGGATCCATCGAGGATCCGAGGTTGCGGCTTGCCTGCCAGGCCAGGGTCGAAGGCGACGTTATCGTCAACAAACCCGGCGTGCGGCCGGACTGAGGGAGGAACCCGGCGTGCCCTACGTCATCACGGAACCGTGCATCGGCGTGAAGGACGCGTCGTGTGTCGACGTATGCCCAGTCGATTGCATCCACAGCAGTGACGAAGCGCCGCAGTACTACATCAATCCGGACCAGTGCATCGACTGCGCTGCCTGCGAGCTGGCCTGCCCAGTTACCGCGATCTTCCATGAGAGCGACATACCCGGGGAGTGGACCGGGTACACCAAAATCAACGCCGACTTCTTCCGAGAGAGGGACAGTTAGCGGGGCCTCGGACCCCACTGGAGCAATCAGCACTTGGAACTCGCCCAACTCGAAGCATTCGTGCAGGTGGCCCACCACCGGTCGTTCAGCCGCGCGGCGGATGCCCTGTTTCTCACACAACCATCAGTGACGGCCCGCATCCAATCGCTCGAGCGCGAACTGGGGGAAAGGCTCTTCGAGCGCACTGGCCGAAGCGTCACGCTCACCGATGCCGGGCGGGCGTTCATGGCCCATGCCCAGCGCGCGCTCACGTCGGTCCAGGAAGGGACGGACGCCATCGAAGCCGTCCGTCACGGCGATGTGGGGTCGATCCGGCTCGGGGCGAGCTCCAGCATCGCGACGTATGTGCTCCCGGGCGTGCTGTCGCGGTTCCGGCAAGCCCGACCGCGGGTCCACATTCACCTGAAGACGGGGACGAGTGAAGACACCATCGAGCGACTGCTCGCCGGGGATGTGAACGTCGCCATCTGCCGGTTGACCCAGCACCCGGAGATCGAGTCGACGCACCTGTACAACGATGACCTGTCGCTGGTGGTGTCTCCGCAGCACCCGTTCGCGAAGAGGGGTAAGGTCGCGGTGCAGGAAGCATCCAAGGAGCCGTTCCTGTTCTTCGAGCGCAGCTCGAACTACCACGGGATCGTGTACGCCATGTTCCTGCGGGCAGGCGTGGTCCCTGAATCGGTGATGGAGCTGGACTCCATGGAGACAACGAAGCACATGGTTGAAGCGGGGCTGGGGATCGCGATCCTGCCAGACGTGTCTATCGAGCATGAGATCAGCGATGCGCGCCTGATCAGGGTGGAGATCCTGGGCATGGAGCAGCCACCTCAGCGGGAGGTGGGCGTGCACGTGTTGCGGAACCGGCAGCCGGCGCCGCCGGTGCGAGACTTCTTGAAGCTTCTTCACGCGGAGTATGGGGTGGTGGCACAGCCGAAGGCTGGCTGAAACCCGGACAGCAAGTTGCCCGTAGAATCCGGCTGAAACGCGCGTCCGGAGCTGCATCCTGGCATCCCACCCGATCCGTATAGGCGTCTGCTACTACCCCGAGCACTGGCCCGAGGAGCGCTGGGCCGTGGATGCCGCCATGATGGCCGATCTCGGGCTGGACTGTGTGCGGATTGCCGAGTTCGCGTGGGCGAGAATGGAACCGCGTGAGGGGTCGTTCGACTTCGGATGGCTGGAACGGGCTGTCGAGACGCTGGCGGCAGCCGGGTTGGATGTCATCCTCGGGACGCCAACAGCGACGCCACCAAGATGGCTGACATCGAGGTACCCCGAGGTGCTGCAATGGGACGACCGGGGTGCTGTGCGTGGCGCCGGCAGCCGCCGTCACTACTGCGCGAACAGTCCGAAGTACCGGGAGCTGAGTGCGAGAGTCGTGGGCGAGATGGCGCGCCGATTCGGCGGGCACCAGGCCGTCATCGGGTGGCAGATCGACAACGAGTTCGGCGCTCACGACACCGTCCGCTGCTACAACCAGGCCTGCGACGTTGCCTTCCGGAAGTGGGTGAGGACGAAATACGAGAGCCTCGAGGCGCTGAACGAGACCTGGGGCACGGTCTTCTGGAGCGGCACCTACACGGACTGGGAGCAGGTAGAGACGCTGAAGCACACACCTGCCGACCATCAGCCCGGGCCTGGGCTGGATTTCCGCCGGTTCAGCTCGGAGAGTTGGATCGAATTCCAGCGGGAACAGGTGGAGATCCTCCGGCGGCATTCGCCGGCGCGGTGGATCACGCACAACTGCATGGGCTGGTTCGGCGAGATCGACTACTACCGCCTGGCGGCAGACCTGGACTTCGTGAGCTGGGACAACTACGTCACCGAGACCACGAGCCAGCATGTCGCGAGCCAGCATGACCTGATGCGGGGGCTGAAACGGAAGCCGATGTGGGTGATGGAGCAGCAGATGGGGAAGATCAACTGGTGGCGGTACAACCCTGCGCTGGCGCCGGGAGAAGTGCGAGAGCGCTGCTGGCAGGATATCGCGCGCGGCGCGGACGGGGTGGTGTATTTCCGCTGGCGGCAGGTGAGCTTCGGCTCTGAGCAATATCATTCGGCGCTCCTCCGGAACGATGCCACGCCGAGTCGCGCGTTCGAGGAGATCCGCCAATTCATCCGCGAGGTACGGGAGGTCGAGGGCAGACTCGCGGGAACGCTGCCGGTGGCGGATGTCGCCATCTTGCAGTCGTACGACGATCGGTGGGCGATGGAGCTTGACCCACAGACGCGCGACCTTCGCGGCTGGCGCGCACTGCAGGAGACGTTCTTCGCGGCCCACAGGTCACTTTGGGCCCGGGGTGTGACAACGGACTTCGTGAGCCCCGATGGCCCGTTTGAGGGCTACCGGGCCGTGCTGGCGCCGATGGGGATGATCGCAACGCCGGCTCTCGCGGAGCGTCTGGAGGCCTACGTGCGAGCTGGCGGGACGCTGGTGCTTGGGCCGCGGACGGGCTCGAAGACCCCCGAGAACACCACAGGCGCAGCGCTTCCGCCGGGGCCACTGACCCGGCTCTGCGGGGCGGTGGTGGAGGAGTACGACGCTCCGCCACCCTCAGAGGGGTTCGGCGTGCGGTTCGGGGAGGGCGAGCCTGTCCCAGCCCGAACCTGGCGGGACATCCTGGGGCCGCGGGGCGCGGAAGTCGTGGCGGCATACGCCGGGGGTACTTTCGACGGCTACCCCGCGGTGACCCGGAATCGCGTGGGTGAGGGTGAGGTCGTGCTCGTGGGCACCTATGGCGGGGTCGGGTTATGGGAGGCCGTGTTCGGGGCACTTGGCGACCGGGTGCCCTCCGCGGCTGCGAGGCCCGCCAATGTGGAAGTGACCACGCGGGCGGGCGCTTCCGGCACCGTCACGATTGTGATCAACCACAACCGGGAGCCAGTGGAGTTCGAAGGAGCAGTGCTCCCGCCACTCGAGGTGCTGGTCCGATGAGCGGTATCGTGCTCCGCGGTGGACGAGCATGGGACGGGCTGGCGGGGGAGGCAGTCGAGGCGGAGGTCGCGTTCAGCCCCGAAGGGATCGACTCTGTTGGAGCCGGCGCCGGCGCGGCGACTTCGGTCGACGTCAGTGGGTGCACAGTCCTTCCGGGGCTCATCGACGGTCACGCGCACCTTTGCTTCGACGCGACCCCGGGATGGCGGGCGACGTTCGACTCAGATTCGCCCGGCCGGATGCGGCTCCGGATGGCTGCGAACGCACGGGCCATGCTGGCGGCAGGCATCACGACCGTACGCGACCTCGGGGCGCCAACGGAAGCCGCGGTTGAGGTGCGCGACGGCATCGCC
>CAYPAZ010000142.1:0-6417 GCA_964408835.1 uncultured Anaerolineaceae bacterium | reverse complement strand
ACCGTGTGCTGGTTGGGTATGGCTCGACCGGGCCGGAGAGCTTCCAGGTGGCGGCGTACGCTGCGAGCCAGACGGAGCGGCTGACCTTTCTCATCGCGCACCGGCCGGGGTTCGTGGCGCCCACGCTGGCAGCGCGGACGGCGGCGACGCTGGACCACTTCAGCGGCGGACGGATCGCCATGCACATCATCTCGGGCGGGAGCGACCTGGAGCAGCAGCGCGACGGCGACTGGCTGAGCCACGACGAACGCTACGCCCGGACGGACGAGTACCTGCAGGTGGTGAAGCAGACCTGGCTGAGCGATAGACCATTCGTGTTCGAGGGAAACTTCTACCAGCTGCACCGGGCGTACTCGGAGGTGCGCCCGCTACAGAAGCCGCACCCGCCGGTGTACTTCGGTGGGGCTTCGCAAGCCGCGCTGGAGGTGGGGGCGAAGCACTGCGACGTGTACATGATGTGGGGGGAGCCGCTGACCGCGGTGAAAGAGCGCATGGCGGAGGTGCGGTCAGCGGCACGCCGAAACGGCCGGTCGGTACGGTTCAGTGTGAGCTTCCGGCCAATCCTGGGAGCGACGGAGGGGGAGGCATGGGACCGCGCCCACGATATCCTGCGCCGAGTGCAGGAGGCGCGGAACGGCGTAGAGGCGCCACCACCCCAGGCGGAGGGGTCACAGCGGCTCCTGGAGTTCGCGCGGGAGGGCGATGTCCTGGACGACCGGCTGTGGATGGCGATCGCGCGGGAGGTGGGCGCCTACGGGAACACGACGGCGCTGGTGGGCACCCCAGAGCAGGTCGCGGAGACGCTGCTCAAGTACTACGACGCGGGCGTGACGACGATCCTCATCCGTGGTTTTGACCCGATGGCAGACGCGGTGGAGTACGGCCGGGAGTTGATCCCCCTGGTGCGGGCGGGAGTGGCGGCGCGGGCATCGATGGCCCCCCGCTGACTCTCAGGCCGGCTCGATGGTGGCGGTGAGGCCGCAGGACTCCAGGCGTTCGCGGTAGTACTCCGCTTCTTCCTTCGCGCAGACGATGACGGTGGCCTGTCCGTGGTTGTGTGCCTCGAACATGATGTGGGTGGCTTCCTCTACCCCGAGGGAAGGGACCGAGTGGATGATCGAGCGGACGACGTGGTCCATGGAGTTGTGGTCGTCGTTGTGGAGGATGACGCGGTAGGGCGGGATGGTGCGGCGGATGGTTTCGGGGTCGAGCTGCGTCGGGGCGGTGGGCGTGGCGAAGCGTTCTGCGGCCGGAGTGTAAGCGCAGCGTAACCGTTGTGATGTCTTTGCAATGCGCGGAGACGGAACCTTCAGGGGCTCTCCGTCGTTAGGTATTGATAGAGGGTGCAGCGAGAGCCTCTGCCCCCGGGAGGATCTGAAATGAGCCGCGTGTTGTGCTTGCTGGGAAGCCACGATTGGACCACCTGGTCTCGAGTGGCGTCTTTGCCGTTCCGCCGCAGGGAGTGCGAGCGGTGCGGCCGCCATGATGTGGACCACCGGGACCTGTAGGTCAGGCAACCGGCTCGATCACCGCTGACATGCTGCCCATGGACCGCTCGATCGCAGGGTCAGGCCCGAAGGAATGGACCTGTTCCTGGCGTGCTGAGAGTTCATCCTGACCGCCGGTCATGAGGATGGCCTGGCCTTCGGCATCCACGGAACAGGCGATCGCGAAGGCCTTCTCCCGTGAGTACCCAAAGATCGCCCCGAGCATGTGGATGACGTACTGGTAGGTGTGGTCATCGTCATCCAGGAGAATGAGGTGGAAGAGCGGCGCCAGCCCGGTCTCGGTGTCTTCGAGGACATGGGTCCCCGGGGAAGGCAGTGTCATGGCGGTGTTGGATCGTAGCCAAAGGGCGGTAGGGAGGCAATGGCCGGGGTTCGGATGGCCGGTCGGCTTTACCCCCGGGACCGGTTCGGAGGAGAAGGGACTGGCCGTCGGTACGCAGCCCATACCGAACAGTCCGCTCCTCCAAGGGAGGGTAGATCCGAACGCCGTCCCGAACGTGAAAGCTGGTCTGGTTCAGGGAGCGGGCGATTCACCGTGGCTCCCGGAAACACCCGGAAGCCGAACTTCCGAACACTCCACTATCACCACCGCATACAAGCTCATCACCTAGACTGGTTCGGATGTTAGACGCGGTAGTGATCCATGTACGGGGTGGAACCGGGGGCGCCGGGGCGATGAGTTTCCATAGGGAGAAGTTCGTCCCGAAGGGCGGGCCAGATGGTGGAGATGGTGGGCGAGGAGGTGCTGTGCTGTTGAGAGCCGTGGATGACGTGTACACGCTTGAGCTGTACCGCTCGAAGACGAAGTTCAGCGCGGGTCCAGGGACAAATGGCGGGCGGAACAACCGGATGGGCGCCCGAGGCGAAGATCTGGTGCTTCTCGTCCCGGCGGGCACGCACGTGGTCGATGCGGAGAGCGGGGACTTCCTCGCCGACCTGACCGAGCCCGGGGATGAAGTGGCGGTAGCGTTTGGGGGGCGAGGGGGATGGGGGAACAAGCGGTTCGCGACGAGCACCAACCAGGCGCCGAACTACGCGCAGAAGGGTCACCCGGGGGACGAAGTCTCGCTGCGGCTGGAGCTGCGACTGCTCGCGGATGTGGGACTCGTTGGACTACCAAACGCGGGGAAGTCGACTTTGCTGGCGGCGATTTCGAACGCGAAGCCGAAGATCGCTTCGTACCCTTTCACGACGCTGGAGCCGATGCTGGGGGTGGTAAACGTGAACTGGGACCGGTTCACGCTGGCGGATCTGCCGGGGCTGGTGGAGGGCGCGAGCGAGGGGTATGGGCTCGGGTTCGAGTTCCTGAAGCACATCCGAAGGTGCCGGGTGCTCCTGCATGTGGTGGACTGCTCCTCGCCAGACCCGGTGACGGACTATGAGCTGATAGAGACAGAGCTACAGGCGTACGACGCGACGCTTGATCAGGTAGCGCGGGTGGTGGCGGTGACGAAGGCGGACCTCGACATGGAGACGGCCCGGACAGCGGCGCAGACTCTTGAGCAGCACCTGGGGCGGGAGGTGCAGATAGTGTCGGCGGAAGATGGCACCGGCCTGGAACAGCTAGGTGCGCTGCTCTTCGAACTGGTGAAGGCGGAGAAGGAGCGTGCCGCCGAGGAGGCCGACGAAGAGGTAGTGGTGCTGCGGCCCGGAGGGGCCGAGCGGTTCACGGTGGAGCAGGCGGGGAAGGGCCGCTACGTAATCGAAGGGAAGGGTCCGGTGACGTTCGTGGAGATGATGGATGTGGAGGACGAGAATGCCCGGTTCGAGGTGTACCGGCGCATGGAGCGCTGGGGAATCGCGAAAGCACTCCGCCGGGCAGGGGCGAAGACCGGCGACATCATCGTGTTTGGGGCGGTGGAGATGAAGTGGGGCGAGTGAGCGTCAGCGGCGCCCACTGATAGCCCTCAGGACGAGCAGGAAGACGCAGGCTCCGATGAAGGCCAGCCCGATGCTCCGAAGGTCAAAGTCATCGACTTCGCCCCAGCCGAGCGCGGTGCCGATGAAGCCGCCGATGACGGCACCGACGAGGCCGACCACGATGATGATGATCAGGCCGGTGCAGCCGCCGCGGCCTTCGCGGCCGACGATGAGATGGGCGAGTCCGCCGGCGATGAGGCCGAGAAGAAGCCAGGCCAGGATCCCCAAAACGCTGCCTCCGTGTGGGGGTACGGATGGGAGGGTACCGGTTCGCGGGCTACCGGTCAGTGAGCACAGTGGACTTCAGGCCCTCTTTCCCCAGGCGGGCGGCGTAGGCATCGGCAGCCGCGGAGAGTGGGTAGCGGTTGGTGACGAGCCGGAGGAGATCGGGTTCGAGGCGGGCAACCATCGCTGCCGACCGGCCATAGAGGTGGAACGGTGCGTTCTGGGTCCCGAGGATGCGCACTTCGTCGTAGTGGACGCGGTTAAGGTCTAGTTGGTGAGCCGAGCCGGGCGGGAAGCCGGCGAACAGGTTGATGCTCCCGAGACGCCGGCAGAGGTCGAGCGCGGAGGGGAACGCATCGGCGAAGCCGACAGCCATGGCGACGGAGGGGAAGCCCTCGCCGGCGGTGAGGTCCCTGGCCAGCGCCGTGGCTTCGGAGGGGGCGCAGGCGGCAGTGGCGCCGAATTCCAGCCCCAGGGCGCGGCGGGAATCCTCGGGTTCGACCACGAGGACGGGACCAGCCCCGTAAACGCGGGCGGCTGCGAGGTGAAGGAGGCCCATGGGCCCTCCGCCGACGATTGCGAGGGGGGAGCCGGCCCGGACGCCGATCGCCTCGAGGGAGTTCAGCACGCAGGCGAGTGGCTCCACCATCGCGCGGGCTTCGCGAGCTGTGGCCGGGTCAACCGGGAGAAGATGACCCATGGCGACCATGGGAGCCGGGATGCGGACGTATTCGGCGATGCCGCCATCGAGGTCGTAGCCGAGGGTGCGGCGCGAGGGGCAGCGGTTGCGGAACCCGTCACGGCAGAAAGAACAACGACCGCAGCACCAGATCGGGCAAACGGAGACGGTGGCGCCGATGTCCATGCCGGGGTCGGCGCCGGGGCCGATGGCGGCGAGTTCGCCGGTCATCTCGTGGCCGGGCGTTACGCCGGGTGCGGCCTTCTTTTCGCCGAGGTAGACGCGGACATCGCTGTTGCAGAGACCGGTGGCGTGGACGCGGAGGATGACTTCGCCGGGGCCGGGCACGGGATCGGGGGCATCGACCACGGCGACCCTGCCGGGTTCGAAGAAGCGGAGGGCTTTCATTGGCGGAAGCGTACCAGCCAGCCCCCCGCGGTGCGCTAGACTTCGCACCTGTCCGAGGAGGTCGCCATGCGAGACGAGCGATTCGAAGCCGTGAAGAAGGTTGCCCGCGACGGGATGCAGCGGCTGGGTGTGCCGGGCGTGGCGTTCGGGGTGCTCGATGGCGACACAGAGCACGTTGCGGGGTTCGGCGTCACGAACGTGGATCATCCGCTGGAGGTGACGGCGGAGACGCTGTTCCAGATAGGGTCGACCACGAAGACCATGACGGCGACGGCCATGATGCGCCTGGTCGAGCAGGGCAAGGTCGAGCTGGACGCGCCGGTCCGGAGCTACGTCCCAGGGTTCCGGATGGCGGATGAGGAGGTGACCGCGAAGGTAACGCCGCGACACCTGTTGACCCACCTCGGCGGGTGGCTCGGGGACTACTTCGACGATACGGGGCGCGGGGAGGACGCGCTGGCGATCTATGTCGGGCGGATGGCCGAGCTGCCACAGCTAACACCGCTGGGCACGGTGTGGTCTTACAACAACGCGGGGTTCAGCCTGGCTGGGCGCGTCATCGAGTGCGTTACGGGTCAGAGCTACGAGGAGGCGCTGACAGAGTTGGTCCTGCAGCCCCTTGGGCTTTCGAAGTCGTTCATCCTGCCCGAGGAGGCGATGGTCCATCGCTTCGCGGCTGGCCACGCCAAGCTGCCGGATGGCCGGATCCGGGTGCTGAGGCCGTGGCAACTGGCGAGGAGCGCGCACCCGGCGGGCGGGGTGATCTCATGCGTGCTGGACCAGCTGGCGTATGCGCGGTTCCAGCTCGGGGATGGGCTCGCGGAGGATGGGTCGCGAGTCCTGGAGGCGGGGACGATGGTGGAGATGCAGACGTGGCAGGCGGCCGCCGGGGCGATGGCGGATGGAGTGGGTCTCAGCTGGCTCCTGCGGGACATGGGTGGGGCCCGCATCGTGCAGCATGGAGGGGCCACGCTCGGGCAGCAGTCGGCGTTCCTGATGGTGCCGGCGCGCAGGTTCGCGTTCACGATGCTGACGAACTCGGCCGGGGGCGCAGAGTTGCACCGGATCGCCGCGGATGCGGCGCTCAGCGCGTTCCTGGGGATCGAGCGCGAGGAGCCGGCGTTCGTGGCGGTGGAGGAAGAGGGTGCGCAGGAGTACCTCGGCAGATATGAGGCGCTGCTGACGCACGCAGAGATCACCTGGGAGGGGCAGCGGCTGGTGCTCCAGTCCATCCCGCAGGGAGGGTTCCCGAAGCGAGACTCACCGCCGGCCCCGGCCCCGCCCCCGGCAGAGATGCGACTGACGGGGCGGGACGCGGCGGTGGTCGTCGAAGGGCCCTCGGAGCATGGCCGGATGGAGTTCCTCCGGGACGGGGCTGGCAGGATTGAGTGGGTGCGAATCGGGGGGAGGATCCACCGGAAGATTTCCTGAGCCTGGGTGGCGATGCGTTGGCTGACGGGGGTAAGGTACCTCCCGCAGGGGAGCTGCTCACGTGAAAGCACGATGGTCCCTTGGGTGTCTACTCGTGGCGGGGATGGCCGGATGCGGTGGTGATGACCCGGCGCCGCAGGGAACTCAGGAAGCGGAGGGCCAGATCGAGGTGGCCACCGCGACCGCGACGAGACCTGCCGGCGAGCCTCGGTTGGGTGGCTACGGAACTCTACGCATTGAGTTGGA
>CAYPAZ010000141.1:0-6419 GCA_964408835.1 uncultured Anaerolineaceae bacterium | reverse complement strand
CGCCCACTCGCCCGTCGGCAAGCTGGCAGGCCTCGGCGATGGCATGGCCGAGTGCGCCGCCTGGGAAGTCGAGGTCCGCGCACCCCGCAGGGCGCTTGAGGGCCACCGCGCGAAGGCGCTCATCGATGTCGGTTATCACCCGTGGGGCTACGCGTGGCTCTTCCCGAAGGCGAGCGTCCACTCCATCGGCATCGTGCTCCCGCCGGAGCAGGCGCACCTCATGAAGAAGCGCGTGGCCGCGTACATCCGCCGGCTGGGCCTAGAAGGCGCGGAGGTCGATATCGCCCGCGGCCACAAGGTCCGCTTCCGCCGCGGCCACGAACCCATCGCCAGCGACAACGTCCTCCTCGCGGGCGATTCGGCCGGGCTCGCCGACGAGTTCACCGAGGAGGGCATCTTCTACGCCATCCAGTCCGGGCGCATCGCCGCCCGCCACGTCCTCGGCGCGATGTCGGGCAGCGGAGACCTGGCGCCCTACCAGCGCGCCATCGACGACGAAGTCATGCCGGAACTGCGCGCTGCCCGGCTGGTCGGCTTCATGTTCTATGGAATGCTCCGGCGCGCTGCCCGGCCCTGGATGTGGGCGAGCGCCCACACCAACTACCTCTGGGATGCCTTCTTCGCGGTCCAGCGGGGGGAGTCGACCTACGCCCGCGAGGTCGAACGCATCCCGGTGCTCCCGGGCATCGCCGCGCGGATGCTGCGCGACTGATGCCGCTGACGCCGCGACGGATCATGAACGCGCTCGCCGGGCTCTATGGCCGGCCCGAGCCCATGCCCCACGGTGACGCCGTCGCCGAGCTCGTCCTCACGGTCCTCTCCCAGAACACCGCGGACACGAACAGCGGCCGCGCGTTCGTGCAACTGATGCGGCGTTTCCCTTCCTGGGACGCCATCGCCGATGCCCCCCCGGAGGAAGTGGTCGCGGCGATCCAGATTGGGGGGCTGGCACAGCAGAAGGCGCCCCGCATCCAGGCCATTCTCCGGTCGGTCCGCGAACGAACGCCTTCCTGGGACCTCGCGTTCCTTGGCGAAGAGCCGCTCGAGGATGCACGCCAGTGGCTCCGCTCGCTCCCGGGCGTGGGCCCGAAGACGGCTGCGTGCGTGTTGTTGTTCGGGCTCGGGCGAACGGCTATGCCCGTCGATACGCACGTCGAGCGGGTCGCGAAGCGGCTGGGCCTCATCCC
This sequence comes from uncultured Anaerolineaceae bacterium, assembly GCA_964408835.1. Taxonomy (GTDB): domain Bacteria; phylum Chloroflexota; class Dehalococcoidia; order Tepidiformales; family Tepidiformaceae; genus CAYPAZ01. The sequence continues at coordinate 5,232 of CAYPAZ010000141.1, read as the reverse complement.
ACCCAGGACCACGCCCGAGCAGGCGCATGCCTTGCTCGAGTCGCTGGTGAACCCACGCGACTACTACGAGTTCCACATGCTGCTCATCAAGCATGGCCGGCGGACCTGCGACGCACGGCGCCCCCGCTGTGACGCGTGCCCGCTGGAGCGATCGTGTCCCGCCAGCCGCCTCCGTCCTGACCGCGACCTCGCGCTCCCCTAGGTCTCGTCGTCTCCGCGGTCGACGTGGACGGGGGCTGCCTCATACTCCCGGGGAGCGGGGCGCTGCCGGGGTTGTGGCTCGCGGCGAGGGCGGGGCTCAAAGTCGGGGCGAGGCTCGCGACGGGGTCGGGCTTCGAACTCGCGCCGGAGATCGGGCCGGGGTTCACGAGGCCCGCGAGGGGCGACTCGCTGGAGCCAGCGCGGGTCGTCGTCCGGCGCTTCGGCGGGCAGCCGTGAGTCGATAAGTCGCAACAGCGGGCCTACGGCCAGCACGACCCCTCCGAATGCAGCCAGCACCGTGTAGTTTCGCAGCGGGATGTTCGCAACCGCGTCCACGATAGCGAGTAGATCCTCGGTGAAGCGGTCACCGTTCCCGAAGAGCTTGAACAGCACCTTCACGAACAGTGCGCCGGCAACTCCCGGCGCGGCGGCGAACAGGATCGGTAGCCCGAGCGCCCGGAACCGGCCGTAGCCATCGCCCAGCGCAAACACCGTGACCACCAACCCCGCCGCCACGAACGCGAGGAACACGCTGGCGTTCCGTGCCCGTCGCTCCGTGCTGGGGTCCAGGCGGTCGAGGATGCGGTAGGAGAGCCCCTCGGCCGACAGGAGCGAGAGATCCCCACTACCCGTCTGGTCGAACGCGGACCAGCCTTCCAGGTAGACGATCGCAGCAGCGCGCGAGAGGAGCAGTTCGTGGACTTCTGCTTCATCGAGCGAGAGCACCTCGGCACGCGTGAGGAAGACGCTGACAGGGAAGCCGGGGAGTTCGATGAGGTTGGTTTCGCCGGAGGCCGCCTCTTCGCGCATGGCCGGAAGCGCTTCACGGACCGCAGTTTCGAGGTCGGTCGTGGAGGCGACGGCGCTCTCGAGCACGATCTGCGCGGAGGACTCGGAGGCCTGCTGCTTGAGGCTGTAAAACCCCACCAGCAGGAACACCGCCAGTCCCAACAGAACTCCGAGGAGCGTCCGCCCATCCGCACCGCGATCGTCGTAGCGCCGGGACAGGAGGCGCTCACGAGCTTCGGCGCGATCCCCGCCCCGCACAGGGATGTACGTCATCGCCGCGAAGTCTACTCGACCCGCACGACAACCGTCCCTGCGAGACGGTCGTGGAGTGCGCGTCGGTGGCGGTCGAATGCCGCCCAGAGCAGGCCCGCGAGCGACAGGAGCAGTGCGATGGCGACCGCCGCCGCGGCGATGGCGGTGGAGTCGCGGAACTGGAACGCCACAAGTCCCCCGATCGAGATGACCAGCACGTAGGCGAGCAGACCGATCACCCGTGCAAGCGACCCGAGCACGCCAAGTCGGCGGCCGTTTGAGCGCACCACTCGGAGTTGCATCACGGCAGACCCCACGGTCTGGCCCCGCCAGGCCCACCCGATGAAGAAGTAGAGGGCGCACGCTACGGGGATCGCCATGAAGGAAATCCAGAAGATGTCGATGGCAGTGGTCGATGGGTCGACTTTCTCGAAATCGGACGACACGAGGATGACGAGCGACCCGGCCGTGACGAACAGCGAGGCGATGATGAAGAGCATCAGGCCATCGAGGATGCCGGCGACCACCCGTGACTCGAAGGAAGCGTGGCGCAGCCTCTCCGCGGGCGGGGGAGGAGCGTCAGGGTGACCGGCGGAAGGGCGAGACGCGGATGAGGCCATGCCTGCATCAGAGTTTAGGGCCACGCGGGTAACGGGACAGGATGTCGTTACCTGCCGTTTCGCCTGCGGAGCCGTATTCTCCGATCAGCATGCAACTTGCAGTCCGCGCCCCCGAGACAGTGGAGGTCCGTCCCTGGCGTCCGCATGTCGCCCTCCTCGTCCTCATACCCTCCGCGCTGATCGGTGGACTGCTCGGCGCGATCCTCAGCCTGGCCGTCGCCCGGGGGCCCACTGCCGGCTACGAGTACCACCTCTGGCGGTGGCAGGCGGACACCTTCGCCTCAACGGTGTTCGCCCGGCTCGGGATCGGCCCTGACCCCGTCGGCGAGGACGCCCAGCGCGCCCTCGAACAGTACTTCACCCTCACGAGCCAGATCCGTGCCGAACTCGACTCCCCCTCCCCCGACCTCAACCTGCTCGATGTCCTGGCCAGCGAGCGAATCACCTACGAAAACGATGTCGAGAGGGTCGTCGAGCGTTATGTGGACGACGCCATCAAGTCGGTGGGGTTGCAGCGCGGGCTGCCGCTATTCAGCTCCGTGCTGATCACCTGGCCCCCGGTGGCAATCGAGCTGACCTCGCCCCCCAGCTTGCTCGTGCGTTCTCCCCGCGACCGCATCGAACGGGCGGGGGACACGTTGCTCAGGAATGACCTCACGCTCCGCGACATCGAACGAATCGAGCAACGTACCGACTCCGACGACACGGTGTCGCTGGTTGTGCCCATCGGAGGCATTGCGGCGTATCCGGCCATCATCCGCGAGGACCGCACCTACTGGTCGCTGGTGGAGACGGCGGCGCACGAGTGGGTCCACCACTATCTCGCCTTCTATCCCCTCGGCAGGACGTGGGGGACCGGGGGCGACTCGTACGCCCTCAACGAGACCACGGCAGAGCTGGCCGGACGCGAACTGGCCAACGTGGTCCACCGGCTGCATCCAGTGCAACTTGACCCCAGCACCGACGGCCGGGCACCGGCGCGCGCCGCCCCAACGGTCGATTTCACTCCGGAGATGCGTCAGCTGCGCCTCGATGTCGACGCCCTGCTGGCAGAAGGCCTCGTGACGGAAGCCGAGGCGCTGATGGAGGAGAAGCGCCTCTACCTGGCCGAGAACGGGATCCTGATCCGGAAGATCAACCAGGCCTACTTCGCCTTCTACGGTACCTACGCGGACTCTCCTCAGTCCTCAGACCCGATCGGGCCGATGGTGAACCGCGTCTGGGAGCTGACGGGAGACGTGGGAGTATTCCTGCGCGTGATGCGCGAGGTGACCTCGGTGGCCGACCTCGAGGCGCTCATCGCCGGCCTGGAGACAATCACACGCTGAGTGCGGGTGGCCCGCAATTAGGCTAGACTATTGTCCGGGGTTTGGACTAACGAACCCCGCGGCTTCGCCGAAGATTAGCGCCCACCCGAGCACAACACCCCGTGACCGTTGCCGGCCTCACCCTCCGTCCAAACGCCCTCCGCGCGCCCGTCTACGTCTGGCTGCCGGCGCTGGCCGTGGCTGTGCTCATGCTGCTCCCTGTCCTCCACCTCGCGGTGAGATCCTGGGAGGGAGGCAGCGATAGCGTCGACCTCGTGCTGCGAAGCTCGACCCGGGGTCTCCTGGTGCGGACCGCCATGCTCGCCGCCACGGTCGCGTTGGCGTCAGCGGCCATCTCTCTTCCGCTCGCCTGGCTAACGGTACGCACGGATCTTCCCCTCAGGCGCTTCTGGACCGTGGCGACCATCCTGCCGCTGGTGGTACCAAGTTACGTCGGTGCGTATGTGGTGGTTGCGGCGCTGGGGCCGAGAGGTATGGTGCAGGGCTGGCTCGAGCCGCTGGGCGTCGAGCGCCTCCCTTCCATCTATGGATTCTGGGGAGCTGCCCTAACTCTGACGGCATTCACCTTCCCCTACATGCTCCTGGTCGTGCGCGCGGCGCTCCGCAACCTTGACCCCGCGGCGGAGGAAGCCTCGCGAGCGCTTGGGAAAGGCCCGCTTGAGACGTTCGCGCGAGTGACCATCCCGCAGCTTCGACCGGGGCTGGCTGCCGGTGGGCTGCTGGTCGCGCTCTACGTGCTCAGCGATTTCGGCGCCGTTTCCCTCCTCCGTTTCGATTCGTTCACCCGCGTCATCTACATCAACCGGCTGACCTCGTTCGACGCCTCCGCGGCAGCAACGCTTTCGATGGTGCTCATCGCGCTGACGGCGTTCGTGGTCGCTCTCGAATCGTTCAGCGCCGGCCGGGGGAAGTACTACCGGCAGGGGGCGGGCGCGGCGCGTCAGCCCCGGCTCCACCGGCTCGGACGCTGGAAGTGGCCGGCACTGGGGTTCTGCACGGCGGTGGTCCTCCTTTCGCTTGTACTGCCCATCGCGGTCATCGCCTACTGGCTCATCCGCGGCGTCAGCCAGGGCGAAGAGCTCGGTTGGGTGTGGAGCAGCGCGTGGAACTCGATGCTCGCTTCGGGGTTGGCGGCGGCGGTATGTGTTGTCTGCGCCCTCCCCGTCGCCATCCTGGCGGTGCGGTACCCCGGGCCCTTGTCGAAGCTGATCGAGCGGGTCACCTACCTGGGCTTCGCGCTCCCGGGCATCGTCATCGCGCTTGCGCTGGTCTTCTTCGGCATCCGCTACACGCCGTTCCTCTACCAATCGCTGGCCATGCTCATCTTCGCCTACACGATCCGCTTCCTGCCCGAAGCCCTTGCGGCGGTACGGACCTCGCTCCTGCAGGTCCGGCCATCGCTTGAAGACGCCGCTCATGGGCTGGGACGACGGACGCCATCGGTGTTCGCGACGATCACGGTGCCCCTGGCCCGGCCCGGCGTGGCTGCCGGGGCCGCACTGGTGTTCCTGACAGCCATGAAGGAGCTTCCGGCCACCATCTTCCTCGCGCCCATCGGGTTCGATACGCTTGCGGTTAGCATCTGGTCAGCCAGCTCCGAGGCGTTCTTCGCGCGGGCAGCCGCGCCCGCACTGATCCTTATCGGAGTGGCGGCCATCCCAACCGCCCTGCTCGCCCTCAAGGAGGCCCAGTTCGGCCATGACTGACCTCGCCATCCGCTGCTCGGGGGTCACGAAGCGCTTCGGCCACGTTGTTGCGGTCGACCGGCTGTCGCTCGAAGTGGCGCCCGGGGAAGTCGTTGCGCTCCTGGGTCCCAGTGGCTGCGGGAAGACGACACTGCTGCGCATGATCGCCGGGTTCGAGCGGCCAGACGCCGGGGAAATCAGCATCGGCGGCACGCGGGTCAGCGGCCCGGGCGTCTTCGTCACCGCGGAGCGGCGGAACGTCGGAATGGTGTTCCAGGATTACGCCCTGTTCCCGCACATGTCCGTCGAACGGAACGTCGCCTACGGCCTCGCCCGTGTCGGGCGGGGCGAACGGAC
>CAYPAZ010000140.1:0-6467 GCA_964408835.1 uncultured Anaerolineaceae bacterium | reverse complement strand
CAGATCCGCCGCCTCGCCAGCGAACAGCTCTCCGAACTCGAAGTCGCGGGCAACCGTCTCGCTCTGCTCGAAGCCGCCGTCCTCTTCGAAGCCGGCTGGGAGGACCTGGTCGACGAAGTCTGGGTCACCGTCGTCGAACCCGCGGAAGCCGTCCGCCGCCTCGCCGAACGCAACAACCTCGATGAAGCCGCCGCTCGTGCCCGCATCGAATCCCAGCTCTCCAACGCTGAGCGCACCGCCCGTGCCAACCTCGTAATCGAAAACAACGGTACGCTAGACGATCTTCAAGTCCGCACCCAGTCCGCCTGGGATGAACTACAGACCCGGCTCGCCGCCCATCTGGGCGCTGGTGCCGGTGGGAGGTGACGCAGTCCATGTCCGAAGCCCCGGCAATACCACAGGTCTACGCATCCGAAGAGTACGTCGTTACGGAGGAGCCCTACTACCTGCCCATCCACGACGAAGTCGAGCTCTTCAACGTCGCTTACCACCAGCGCATCCCTGTGCTGCTGAAGGGCCCCACCGGGTGCGGCAAGACCCGCTTCGTTGAGTACATGTCCTACCGTCTCGGACGTCCCGTCACCCGCGTGTCCTCCAGTGGCGAACAGTCCGAGCACCCTACCCCCCTCGTGACCGTCGCCTGCCACGAAGACCTCACCGCCAGCGACCTCGTCGGCCGCTACCTCCTCGATGCCGGTGGCACCCGCTGGGTCGATGGCCCGCTCACCCGCGCCGTCAAAGCTGGCGCCATCTGCTACCTCGATGAAGTCGTCGAAGCCCGCAAGGACACCACCGTCCTCATCCACCCCCTCACCGACCACCGCCGCCTCCTCCCCATCGAGAAACTCGGCCAGGTGATTGAGGCCTCCGAGGGCTTCCTGCTTGTCATCTCCTACAACCCTGGTTACCAGAGCGCCCTCAAGGACCTCAAGCACTCCACCCGCCAGCGCTTCATCTCCATCGAGTTCGATTACCCTCCGCGCGAACAGGAAACCAAGATCATCGCCCATGAGTCCGGCATCACCCCCGATGTCGCCGCCGACCTCGCCCGCCTCGGCGAAAAAGTCCGCAACCTTCGCGAACATGGCCTCGGAGAAGGCGTCTCAACCCGCCTCCTCATCTACGCCGGCCGTCTCATGGCCGACGGCATCCCCGCCCGCCGCGCCTGCCAGGTCGCCGTCACCTGGGCCCTCACCGACGACCTCGAAGTCCAGCGCAGCATCGAAGAAGTCGTAACAAGCATCTTCGAGTGAGTCAGCGATTGCCGAGTCAAAGCCCCGGGAGTCGCGGCCCTCTGTGGCCGCGCGTGGCTGCGCCGCGCTTCACCGTCCCCGCGTGCCCGGACCGGCGTCGATGAGAGTCGCGATCTTCTCCGATATCCACTGCAACATCGCAGGCTTCGAACGAGGCCTCGAAGCCGTGGGCGATTTCGACGCGCTCGTCTGCGCCGGCGACTCTGTCTTCCAGTTCCGCTGGTCCAACGAAGTCATCGAGCGCCTGCGCGACCTCGAAGCGCTCACCGTCCTCGGCAACCACGAAGAGACCCTCCTCAGCCCCGAGATGGCCCACGCCCTCTCCCGGCCGTCGGTCCGCCAGGACCTCGTCGAGTGGCTGCGCCGGCAGCCCTACCGTCTCGAACTCGAACTCGGCGGCAAGAAAGTCCTCGTCACCCATGGCTCCCCCTGGGAACCCTGGCGCGACTACCACTACCCCCACGAACCCGTCTGGGGCCGCGCCGCTCAGCTCGATTGCGATACCCTCATCGTGGGCCACACCCACTTCAAGATGGCTCAGCGGTTCGGCCGCTGCCTCGTCATCAACCCCGGCTCCACCGGGGACCCGCGCGACTCTCGCAACAACTTCCAGCTCTCCTGCGCGACCTGGGACACGACTACCGACGAGGTTACGTTCTACGATTATCCCGACCCCACCCGCAATTTCGTTGCCCATGGAGGGCTGCTAACCCGATGAGCGTCGTCGGCGATCTCCTCGCCCGCCACCATGAACGGCTTTCTGGCTTCCCTGCGCCGCTGGCCCAGGGCTTCGAGTCCGGCCTCCGTACCCTTTCTCCGCGGCTCACCCCCTCCCAACTCCAGATCTGGGCCGAGACCGGCATCGAGCTCACCGGCCTCAGTCTCCGCTCCTGGGAGGCCGCGCTCGAATACTTCCGCGCCGGCGAGCGTCTCCCCGAGTCCACCACCTGGGACGCCATGGAAACCCTCGGCCGCGAAGCCATCACCATGGCCGGCGAATCCGCGCCCCTCGCCGTTTCGTTTCTCCGCTCCTCGCCCGAAGCGCTCGAGTCCATCGGCGCCGGCCACCTGCGCCAGTGGGCCGAACTCGGCCGCCGCATATACAAGGGCAACTGGAAGTCCTCCTCGCTCGCCTCACAGTTCTACGAAGCCAGCCCCGCCGTCTTCAACGTCCTCCGCATCGGGCAGGCAGCCCGCCTCGTCATGTTCATCGATGAGCTCTCCCGCCACAGCTACGAGCTCGCCTCCGCCTGCCTCACCCAGGCCCCCACCGTCCTCGGCAACCTCGAAGACGACGACCGAGTCCCCTACCTCACCTTCGCCGTGGAACTCGCCCAGTCCTCATGGGCCGACTCCCGCCTCTACTTCGAGCGCGGTGCACCCCTCATCCAGAAGGTCCACCAGCCGCTCCGTGAACGCTTCCTCCTCCTTTCCGCCCAGGTGGCCCGCGGCCACAACCGCTCCGCCTTCGCCTACTTCGAGGAAGCCGCCGCAGCTCTCGGCGAACTCGAGCCCAACGATCACACCCGCGTTGTCGAGCTCGCCGAGCAGCTCGCCCCCTACTCCCCGTACGCCGCCATGGACTTCATCACCAGCGTCCCCCGCGTCATGGGCCGCATCCGCCTCGATGAACTCGATGCCTGGCAGGACCAGGGCCTCCGCATCCTCAAGTCCAGCCACGATGGCGGCGAAGCCTACTTCCGCCTCCAGTCGACCCGCGGCGAAGACATCCTCGAAAACCTCTCTGCGCGCGTCGAGCTCTCCCGCGTTGGCGAAGTCCTGCGCCTCTATTGCAAGGCCCTCACCGGCCGCAACCTCTCCCTCCAGACCACGGCCAGCCTCGCCGAGAAAGGCATCGGCTGGGTCGATGAGCACCGCGCCAGCACCGAAGGGACCACCATCTTCCTCCCCGATGTCATGGAGAGGTTCCACCTCAAGGAAGAGAACTTCGCCGCGATGAAGGTCTTCGCCACCCACCAGGCCGCCCATCTCGAATTCGAAAGCTTCGCCTTCGAAATGGAACGGCCTGCGAGCGTCTTCGAAAACCTCCGCCCCTCCCTCGCCCCCTCCTCCGAAGCCGCCACCGACATGGAGCGTTTCTTCGATCTGTTCCCAGATCGCAAGCTCGCATCAGACCTCTATACCATCGCCGAAGACGAGCGCATCGATGGCGCCATAAAGCGCTCCTACGGTGGCATCCGGCGCTCACTCGCCCGCATGCAACGCGAAGAGCTCGCGAAGCGGCCCGACCCCCGCCAGCTGCCCCTCCGCCAGGGGTTCGTCGAGAACCTCGTCCGCTCCAGCCTCGATGGCATCGACACCGTCCTCTGGCCCCATAGCCGGGCCGAAGAGATGGCCAACGGCCTCGCCGTCCTCGAACGCCTCAACCACCCCGACGCCACCGTCGAAGACTCCGCCGAAGCCACGCTCCGGCTCTTCCGCATCGCCGCCACCATCCCCAACACCTACGACCCCGACCTCCTCGGCGAAGAGTGGTCCTCCGTCGAGCCGTCCGAGGGCGACCCTATGCCCATGGAAGCCGGGGAGATGGGCGGCGAGGGCATGCAGATGCAGATGGCCGATGTCGGCGAGGGTGAAGAGGACTACGACAGCCCCCAGGAAGTCGACTTCCGGGGTGACTTCAAGCCCGAGCTCGTCCAGCTCCTGATGAAGCTGCGCGAAGACGCCATGGGCGGAGATGCCGGGCAGCAGTCCCCCGTCCCCCTTACCCCCGAACAGCTCCAGGAGCTCCTGGAAAAGAGCGTCGAAATCGACCTCGATGCCCTCATGGAGGGCGACCTCGACGCTTCCACCGGCATGTTCATGTCCAACCTCATGAAAGAGGCGGGCACCCCCTCCCAGGATTCCCAGCAGGGCGACCCCACCAGTGACAACTCCACGCCCGGCGACGGCGCCGACGAAGAGCTCAAGCCCATCGTCACCGTCTACTACTACGACGAGTGGGACTTCCGTGCCCAGGACTACAAACCCCGCTGGTGCGCCGTCAAAGAGTCCCAGCTCGAACAGGGCGAAGAGGGTTTCTACGAAACGACCCTCCGCGAACACGCCGGCCTCGTAACCCAGACCCGGAAGCAGTTCGAGTTGATGAAGCCCGAGCTCTTCCGCAAGCTCAAGCGCCTCCCCGATGGCGAAGACATCGACCTCGATGCCGCAATCGAGTGGATGGTCGAGTTCCGCGGCGGCGCCAGCCCTAGCGACAAGATCTACTGGCGCCGCAACAAGATCGAACGGGATGTCGCCGTCGCCTTCCTCATCGATATGTCCGCCTCCACCGATGAGGAGATCAACAAGCGCGATCGCAAGTACGACGACGATGACTACGACGACGACCCGCGCAAGTACCTCTCCTGGTGGGTCTCCAAGCGCCGGCAGGAGCTGACCTCCCCGCCGAAGCGCATCATCGACCTTGAGAAGGAATCCACCGTCCTGCTCATGACCGCCCTCGAGACCATCGGCGACCAGTACGGCATCTACGGCTTCTCCGGCTACGGCCGCGATAACGTCGAGTTCTTCGTCATCAAGGACTTCCACGAGACCCTCGACGAGCCGATCAAGAACCGGCTCGATAAGGTCACCCCCATCCGCTCCACCCGGATGGGGCCCGCCATCCGCCATGCGACCTACAAGCTCGAAATGACCGACGCGAAGGTGAAAATCCTCTTCCTCCTCTCCGATGGCCGCCCCCAGGACCACGGTTACGGCCGCGACCGCACCGAGAAGGAATACGCCATCCACGACACGAAGCAGGCCCTGAACGAGGCCAAGCGCGTCGGCATCACTCCCTTCTGCCTCACGGTTGACCGCGCCGGTCATGACTACCTCAAGACCATGTGTGAAGACATCGGCTACGAGGTCGTCGCCGATATCGAAGCCCTCCCCTCCCGCCTCCCCACCCTCTACCGGCGCCTCACCGAGTAACCGGCTCGACGGACCTCCGCGCGGGCCACTCCGTCGTCATCCGTGTTTCTCACTCAAACATCAAGACATCACATGTGCTATGCTCTGATGTATGAGGACCACGCTCACCCTCGACGATGACATCGCCGCCACCCTCAACCGGTTACGTCGCGAGCGGGAAGTCGCCTTCCGCACTCTGGTGAATCAGGCCCTGCGTGCAGGGCTAAGGGACCTTGAGTCTCCGCGAAAGCATGTCGCCCAGTTCAGCACCCCCGTTGCCGACCTCGGGAGGTGCCTGCTCGGCGATATCGTCAGCGGAAGCGAGGCTCTGGAACTGCTGGAGGGTCCCCTCCACCGGTGATCCTCGTCGATGTCAACCTGCTGATTTACGCCCACGTCAGACAGATGCCGCAGCACGAGCCTGCCAACCGTTGGCTGGATACCGCCCTCAACGGCCCGGCGCCGGTCGGCCTTCCGTGGCACAGCCTCCTGGGGTTCTTGCGGATTGTTACGAACCCCAGGGCCTTCGAGGTTGCTGAAGATCCCATGGCGGCATGGGCCGTCGTCCAGCAGTGGCTGGCTGTGCCCACCGTTTGGACGCCTGGACCCACCGATCGCCACTCCGATGTACTCGACACCCTCGTCCGACGCGTAAGGCCGGCGGGGAGCGCGGTGCCCGACTCTCACCTCGCAGCCCTTGCGATCGAGCACGGCCTGACGTTGATGACCGCCGATCGCGGCTTCGCCCGCTTCCCCGGCCTGCGCTGGGAGAACCCCCTCGACCCCGAAGGCTAGCCCACCCTCACGCTACCTCGTACCGCCCGCTCTCCGCCCTCACCTCCCCCTCCGCTTCGAGCACGTCCATCTGCCCCTGCACCGTCGCCACGATCTGCCAGAACCGCCGCTTCACCGCCCGCGGATACAGCCGCTCCGACATCCCCCATACCGTCGCCGCCCCCTCCGATCGCAACGAGCCCAGCACCCGCGCCGACCGCTGCTCCAGCCCCGCCAGGTTCGTCTCTATGGCCGCGTCCACCCCAGCGAACGGTTCCCCATGCCCCGGGTAGCACCGCTGCGCGAGCCCTCTCAACCGCCTCAATGACTCCGCGAACGCCGGCAGGCTCCTGAACCGCTTGCCGCCCATGAACTGGATTCCCGGCGTCGGAGTCATGTCCGGCAACAGCTGGTCCCCCGAAAACAGCAGTCCTTCCTCCTCGTCCAACACCACGAGATTCCCCGGCGTGTGCCCCGGACAGGCCAGCACCTTCAGGTCCGCGACATCTCCGTCCCCCTCCT
>CAYPAZ010000139.1:0-6495 GCA_964408835.1 uncultured Anaerolineaceae bacterium | reverse complement strand
TCCTCCAGCTTCGTCGTGAACGAAATCCGCTCCATCGCCGCCACCGCGTCGTCGAACGGAATCTTCCCGCGCTCCACAGCCCGCTTGATGCCCCACTTGCCGTCGACGACGCCCTCGCGGGTCGCATCGATGACCTCCTCGTTGATGTCGCGCACGACCACGTTGTAGCCGCCCAGGGCGACCACCTGCGCGATGCCGCCACCCATCACCCCACCGCCCAACATCCCGACCGTTCTCACGTCTTCCAGCTTCATGGCTTCCCTCCGGCTAATGTGTAACCGCGAAATACTACCCGCTCGACCGCCCCCGGGCTTGCTCCTACTGCTCCGTCATCCGCCGCGCGTCGAGAATTCGATCCAGCTCCTCCGCCGATAGATCCGTCGTCTCCAGCGCGACTTCCCGGATGGTCCTTCCGGTGCGGGCCGCTTCGTTCGCCAGCTCGGCGGTCCTGTCATAGCCCAGGACCTGCGCCAGTGGAGTGGCGATACTCAGCCCCTGCTCCACCAACTTCGGGCCGTTCTCAGTGGCCTCGAGGCCGTCGATGCACTTCTCCGCCAGCACCGTCGCCGCGTTGGCCAGGAGTCGCGTCGACTCCAGCAGCGTCTCCGCCGCGAGGGGCATCATCGTGTTCAGTTCGAAGAACCCCCACTGGCCGCACATCCCGACGGTGACGTCGTTCCCCACCACTCGCGCCGCGACCATGACCACCGCCTCCGGGATGACCGGGTTCACCTTGCCCGGCATGATCGAGCTCCCGGGCTGTAGGGCCGGTAAGGCAAGCTCATGGATCCCCGCCCGAGGACCGCTGCCCATCAGCCTTATGTCATTCGCCACCTTCACGAGCGAGGTGGCAACGACTCGCAACTGGCCGTGCGCCTCAACCACCGCGTCGATGCTGGACTGCGCCCGGAAGTGGTTCCGCGTCTCCTTCAGCTGGACCCGCGCCTCTTCATTGATGTAGGCGATCGCCCGCGAGGCGAACTCCGGATGGGTGTTCACCCCCGTCCCCACGGCGGTCCCCCCGAGCGCCACTTCCCGTAGTGCCTCCCCGGCCGCGCTCACGCGCTTGCGGGCGCTCTCGACCTGCCCCGCGTAGCCCTGGAACTCCTGGCCAAGCCGGATCGGTGTCGCGTCCATCAGGTGGGTCCGTCCAGTCTTAACCACAGCATCGAACTCCGATGCCTTCGCCGAGAGGCTCGCCTCCAGCCGGTACAACGCGGGTAAGAGCGTCTGCCGGAACTCCCCTATGGCGGCCAGGTGCATGGCTGTCGGGATGACATCGTTCGAGGACTGACCCCGGTTCACGTGGTCGTTGGGGTGCACCGGGTCGTACACCCCCTTCGGCCCGCGGCCGAGGATCTCATTCGCCCGGTTGGCGACCACCTCGTTGGCGTTCATGTTGGTCGAAGTCCCCGAGCCGGTCTGGAACACGTCAACAACGAACTGATCGTCCCACCGTCCGTCCTTCACTTCCCCGGCAGCCTGTTCGATTGCGGCGGCCAGTTCGGCGTCCAGCAGCCCGAGGTCGCGGTTCGCCCGCGCCGCAGCCAGCTTGATGAGCCCGAGTGCGTGGATGAATTCGGGCGACATCCCGCGCCCGCTGATGGGGAAGTTGGCCGCCGCGCGAGCAGTGTCGATCCCGTAGTACGCGCCTACCGGCACCTCGAATTCACCGAGGGCGTCGCTTTCGGTCCGGTTCGGTCCACCCATACCCGGAGGATACAACCGCGGCGGCTGGGCCGAGAGGCTCAGGCCTCCAGCGAATCCAGGAACTCAGCTACAGCAGCGTTGAACGCCTCGGGCTGGTCGATGTTCGCCGCATGCCCCGCATCCCGGATGACCACCTTCCTCGCACCGGCGATCTTGTTCGCCATGTAGTCCGTCGCGCCGTGGAATGGCTCGTCCTTCGCGCCCACGAGCACAAGCGTCGGCACCACGATGCTCCCCAGCGACTCAATCACGCGCGAGTCGAACTGCGCCAGCATGCCCCGCGCCGCATGCGCCAGCCCTTGCGCTGACCTGTGCTGCGCGACTCTCACCTCAGCGCCGGCCCCCAGCGCTTCAAGTCCACGCTCCTCGAACGCCCTGGCACGTCCCATCGAAGTCTTGTTCCAGCCCTCCCGCCCAACCGGGTTCTTGTAGCCAGGACCGGTGTCGAAGAGCATCAGGGCGCGTGTCCGGCCGGGATGCTCGCGGTGGAAAGCCAGCGACATGTATCCCCCCAGTGAGAGCCCCCCGATCACAGCGGTTTCCACCCCACAGGCGTCCAGGATGGCCGCCATGTCCCCCACTGTCGCCTCCTCCGAGTATGCCGACGGGTCGTCCGGGCTGTCAGTCTGCCCGTGGCCGCGCATGTCCCACGTGATGACCTGGTAGCGGTCGGAGAACGCCGGCACCTGGCCGCGCCACATCTGCGCGGTTGCGCTGTATCCGTGGCTCAGCAGCACCGCTGTGCCCTGGCCCGCCCTCTCGTAGTAGATTTTCACTCCGTCCCGTTCGATGTAAGCCACAGACCCTCCAGTACCCATGCCGGGCTGGGCGACATTCTACGGGCGGTCCGGGCAGACCGCGCAGCGCGGGAGCTGAGCTTCGGGCCTCTTGCAGCCCACCCCGACGCTCTCGAGCAGCGTCCGCAACTTCCACAACGGAAGCCCGACCACACAGCAGTAGCATCCCTCCAAACGCTCAACGGTGGGCACGTCTTCGTCCTGGATCGCGTACGCCCCCGCCTTGTCCATGGGCCGCCCGCTGCGCACGTATTCGGCAATCTCGACTTCCTCGAAGTCCCGCAGCCAGACCCGGGCCGCGCTGTAGCTCGTGATGACCGCGCCCCCGCCAGCCACCGCTAAGCCCGTCACAACCTGGTGCTCCCGCCCCCGCAGGCTGCGGAGCATCGCGACGGCATCGGCCCGGCTCGTGGGCTTGGCGAACGAGCGCGTCCCGTCGTGCACCACTGTGTCGGCGCCGATGACCACAGCCTCACCTGCCTCCCTAGCCACGGCCACGGCTTTCGCCCTCGCCAGCTCCACGGCCCCGGCCACCGCATCATCGACATCGGGCTCCGTTACCTCGGACGGGACCACCTCGAAGCCATCCAGCAGTGCCGCCAGGAGGTCCCGCCGCCTCGGCGAGGCCGACGCGAGCACGACGCGAGTCACCAGTCGAGCACCGACACGCTTTCGATGTGTCCCGTCTGCGGGAACATGTCCAGCGGCGTCACCGAGTCCAGCTTGAAGCCACCGTCGACCAGGACCCGAAGGTCGCGGGCCAGCGTGGCCGGGTTACAGGAAACATAGACCACGCGCTCGGGGGCGAACCGTACCAGGGCGCCGAGCACGGCAGGCTGGCAGCCCGCCCGGGGCGGGTCAACGATGACCACGTCCGGTCGCAGGTCCAGGCCGGGCAACACTTCCTCGACTTTCCCCTGCACGAATTCCACATTGTCCAGGCCCGCGAGGTTCACTTCCGCGTCCGCCCGCGCGCTGGCCGACTCCTCGATCGCGAGCACCCGGTCGAACCGGTCTGCCAGCAGGACGGCGAACGTCCCAACGCCCGCGAACGCATCGATCAGCAGAGCCCCATGGCCGGGCATCGCCTCCCTCACCAGTCGCACCATCTCTTCCGCCTGGGCCCAGTTCACCTGGAAGAACGCCGAGTCACTCACCTGGAAGTCGCGGCCCCCGAGCCGCTCAATGTAGTGGCGTTGACCAGAGTCCACCGGCAGGTCGGCAATCGCCGGGGTGATGAGGAAGGAGCCGGACTCCGGGTTGTGCCTCACCTGGACCTGGTGAAGACCCGCTCCTTTCCCTTGCAAATCAGGGAGCAGGTCGTTGATCCAGGGGTCGGCGATCGGACAGTGCTCGACCTTCAGGAGGCCGCGGCCGCGGCGCGGTACGAAGCCAACATCGCCGAACCGCTTGCCCGTGGAGAAGCGCACGTGGTTCCGATAGCCCCACGGCTCGCGGGCGCCCACGATGGCCCGGATGGGGGGCTCAGGGAAGCGCCCAATCCGTTCCAATTGTTCCCTGATGATGGCCTCCTTGGCCGCAAGCTGAGCCGGGTAGGCAAGGTGCTGAAGTTGGCAGCCGCCGCACTCGCCGAACAGCGGGCAAGGAGGCTCCACTCGTTCGAGTGATGGCTCGATCACAGCCTCGACCACCGCCTCGAGATAGTCCCGGTGCTCTCGCTCGACCCTGGCATCCACAAGCTCGCCCGGGGCCGCGAAAGCCACGAGCACCACCCTGCCATCCTCGTGATGGGCCAATCCCTGGCCGCCGTGCACGAGCCTCTCGATTCGCAGCCGCAGCAGCTCCCCGCCATCAGCCATCAGAGTTGTCCGCCGCCGTCTTCGTGCCATGCCCACCAGCGTAGGGTCACCGGGCCTCTCGCTCGAACTCGCTTGCCCCCCGCTCACCCCACCGATAGCGTGACGGAATGTCTCACGCCTCCAGGGCCGTGTTGCTGGCTGTAGCGATCGCCGCGGGGCTCATAGCGGCGCCGCGCGCTCTCCACGCCGAATCGCTCGCCATCGTCGTGACCAACCCTGGCGACGTGCTCGAGGAGCTGGAAGCCGAGTGCCCCCACGAGGAACTGTGCACCCTCAGGGCGGCCATCGCACTCGTAAACGCCGACCTGGACGCCGACGACTACACGATCACCTTCGACCCCGATGTCTTCGGCGCCCCTGAACCTTCCCCGATCCTCCTCGCGACCGCGCTGCCCGACATCGCCAGGCCGAATGTCACCATAAACGCCATCGGAGTGGATGTGCGGGTGCAGCCAGACACCGAAGCCGAGATAGAAACGGGCGTTGTGTTGGCTGGCGCCAACGGCGCCGTTCGCGCGCTGCGCCTGGGTGGGTTCACCCAGGCGTGCATCCGTGTACTCGCCGGCCCCGCGAGTGTCGGCGGCGACGCGGCCGTCGGCGGGAACAGGCTCGGGGGCTGCGGGGTCGCCGTCGACATCCGGGCGCCGGGAGTCACGGTAATCGGCAACGCCATCGGCTTCGCCGCCGATGGCGCCACCGCTGCTCCGGTAGGGACGGGCATCCACGTCCTCGCGTCGAGCACCACCATCGGTGCCGTAACACCCGCGTTCAGGAACACCATCGGTAACGCTGCCACCGGCGTCCTCGTCGGGAGCGGGAGCCCGGCTGACCCTGCAATCACAGCCACCATCATTTCCCGCAACGTCCTGGGACGTTCGCCTGCAGGGGAAGCGGCCCCGAACGGGACCGGCATCCTGCTCGACTTCCCCTCGGCCGGTACGCAGGTGGTCAGCAACACAATCGCGAACTCAAGCTCGGCTGGCATCGCCGTCGCCGATGACATCAACACCTCGACCGTCGAAGGGAATACGTTCCGCTCCAACATCTTCGACTCCATCGCCGGTCTTGCCATCGACCTCAGAAACGACGGGATCCGCAACCCCAATGACCTGGACGATTCCGACACCGGCCCCAACCGGGCCCTCAACCATCCCGTGTTCACCAACGCCACTCAGAGCCATCTCCGGGGCTATGCCGGGCCGAGTTGCGCGGCCCCTAACCCGCCCTGCATGGTCGAGGTCTACACTGCCGACCACATCCCCGGCGCGGAGTTCGACAACGGCACAGCGCCCATACCACTGGGGCTGGTGACGACCGATGTATCGGCGACGTTCACCATCAACACGCCCTCGGTCGCGGCCGGCACGTGGCTGGTTGCCATCACCACCGATGCCGATGGCAACACCAGCGAGTTCGGGGTTCCCACGCGGGTGGGGGCGGGGGCCGTGGCCTGCGGCAATGTCGAAATCGTCCCCGGTTGGAACCATGTTGGGTTCTTCGGCGGGGCGCCGTTGCAGCTGGGCCTCGTGTTCCCCCCTTCGACCGCCGGCCTCGTCTGGAGTATCCACGCCCTCGTCGACGGCGAAGACACCTTCCTCCGATGGTTCGAGAACACCATCGTCGGCCGCACGCTGGAGACCCTGGTGGCGCCCCGGGCGTACTGGTTCAACGCGAAGTCCGGGTTCACTCTCCAGGGTGGGATCGCGGTGACCGAACCCCTCCCGGTCGAACTCAAAGCGGGATGGAACGACTTCGTCTATGTCGGCGGCGGAGCCGACGTGCGCGACGCGCTATCGTCCATCGCTGGGAAATGGACCACCGTCTACACCTGGGAAAACACGGGTTCGGCTGCACGGTGGCTGCGTTTCGGCGCCCCGGAGACTCCGGACTGGGCGCGCGACTTCCTTGAGATGGAACCCTGCCACGCCTACCAGGTCTTCGTCACGGAAGACACCACGCTCGTCCCGCTGCAGCCCTGACTGTAACCCGGCCTCTCGCCTACACTCTTCCTTCGCCCACACGGGCAGCACGGAGGGAAGTGCCCCGATGACCATTGAAATTCGCGCCTGCAAGGATCGCGATGAGCTCCAGAAGTACGGTGAGGTCGTCGCCTACGTCTTCGCCTCGAACGACCGCGAGGACGTTGCCCGCGAACTGGAGAGCACCCA
>CAYPAZ010000138.1:0-6554 GCA_964408835.1 uncultured Anaerolineaceae bacterium | reverse complement strand
GATCAGGGGTTCGAATCCCCTACGCGCTACCACTCACCTTGAATCTGCGAGGGCCGGTCATGGCCCTCGCTTGCTCTCCCCAACGCCGGCGCCGACACATCGGCCTGGGGAGCGGGCGCCGCCTGGTCATCGGCGGCGCCCGTATCGGCAGCTCCCCAGCGTGGTAGGTCAGCTCTTGCTGGCGAACCAGATGGTCGGCGCCCCGGCCACTCCAGCGTCTTCCATGGCGGCCCTCAGTTCCGCGCTGCCTGCGAACGCCTGCGCAGCTTCCATCGAAGCGAAGTCATGGGTGACCGTGACGTCGTTCGGGTTGTCGGCGGCTCGATAGACCGCCTCCGAAGTGACGCCCAACTGCTGCTGGGTGGGGCGAAAGGCGTCGTACGCCTGCTTCCACTTCACGAAATCGGTGACATTGTGACGGACGAACATGGTTGCCAAAGGAGTTCCTCCCGGTTGGGCTTGGGCCGGCGTGCCAAGGCATGGGCGCCGGGTTCCAGCGCTGCGCATTCTGCCTCGACAACATATGCTTTGTCAACTACTGCTAGAGCAAATGTTGTCACAGGCGTAGATGCCTGATAACGTACCTCCCATGAGAGGCGATCCCGGACCCGATCCCGTGTGGTTCGATGCCTGGCGCGGCATCCTGTTCGCGAGCGCGAGAGTCCTGCGCGCCGTCGAGCCCAGGCTCCAGCAACACTCCGGGATATCGCTCGTGTTCCTCGATGTTCTCGGGCGCCTGTACGACGCCCCCGGAGGGAGGCTCCGCATGCAGGAACTCCAGGCACGTTCGCTCTTCACGCGCAGCGGGATGACGCGTTTGGTTGACCGCATGGAAGCCGCCGGGCTGGTGGCGCGCGCCAGCGTGCCGGGCGACCGGCGGGGAGTCTGGGTGGTGATAACCCCCGAGGGCTCCCGCCTCTACGAGGGGGCGTTCGCCCGGCATCGACTCGACCTCGAGCAGGAGTTCGCGAACCGCCTGACGCTGGAAGAACACCAGGCCATCGCCGGGCCGCTCTCGCAGTTCTGGCACGACTAGCTCGCCCCGCGAAAGGCGTCGATCACCGCCGCCCCAGGTTCCCCACGCCTGAGTGGCTGAGCGCCGCGCACCTTCGTTCAGTAGCCCGTGCGGGAGCTCAACGCCTCCCGGCCCCCCGAGCCGCGCTTCTTCCTCCGGAAGCTCCTTGACACCCCCTGTTCCCTAGCGCTAACGTACAACCAGATGGTTGTACGTAGCCCCGCCCCAACGCTCACCGAAGACGACGTGGACCGCATCTTCCGCGCCCTGGCCGATGCGACCCGCCGCGATATCGTCCGCCGCACCCTCTCCGGTGAAGCGTCCGTCTCGCAGCTGGCCGCTGCCTACGACATGTCGTTCGCCGCGGTGCAGAAGCACGTCGCCGTCCTCGAAGGAGCCGGGCTCGTGACCAAGCACCCCCAGGGCCGCGAACGTCTCGTCCGCGGCAATCCCGACACCATCCGCCGCGCACAGTCCCTCCTGGACGACTACGAGCAGATCTGGCGCGGCCGCATCGAACGCCTCGATTCGCTGCTCGCGGAAGACTGACCAACTCACAGAAAGGTCCCTGCCATGCCCGTTACCTCCGTCGAAAAAGACCTCAACGCCCTCACCATGACCGTCGTCGCCGACTTCCCCGTCCCCGTCCGCCGCCTCTGGGACGCCTATGCCGACCCCCGCCAGCTCGAGAAGTTCTGGGGCCCACCGGAATGGCCCGCGACCTTCACCCGGCACGACATGTCCCCCGGCGGCCGCTCCCACTACGTCATGACCGGCCCCGATGGCCAGAGTTCAGGTGGCTACTGGGAGTTCCTCGCCGTCGACGTGCCCCGCTCCTTCGAGGTGCGCGATGGCTTCGCCAACCCCGACGGCTCTCCCAACACCGACCTGCCGACCGGGCGCATGGTCCTCGTCTTCGAACCTACCGCCGGCGGCTCGCGTGTCACCATCACATCCCACCACCCCTCGCTGGAAGCCCTCGAACTGGTCCTGAGCATGGGCATGGAAGAGGGCATGCGCGAAGCCATGGGCCAGATCGACGCCATCGTCGCGGACCTCTCGTCCTTCGCCGCCGGTCGCGCCACCGAAGCCCAGATCCTCAGCGACACCCGGGTGCGCATCAGCCGCGTCATCCGCGGTTCCCTCGAACAGGTCTGGCGAGCCCACCACGAACCCGCGCTCATCCAGCGTTGGCTCCTCGGGCCCGATGGCTGGACCATGCCCGTCTGCGAAGTCGCCACCACCGTTGGCGATACCTTCCGCTACGAGTGGGAGTCCGAAGCCGGCGAGGGTCGCTTCGGGTTCACCGGCGAACTCCTCGAGTCCCACGCCCCCTATCGCGAAGTTACCACTGAGCAGATGATCGGCGTGGAAGGCCCCGCCACCGTCAACGAGATGACCCTCATCCCCCTCGAGCACGGCACCCTCCTCTCCATCCTCATCACCTACCCCGACGCGGAGACCCGCGACGCCATCCTCACCACCGGCATGACCGACGGCATGGAGACGAGCTACGCCCGCCTCGAATCCGAAATCCTCACCCCCGCCTGACTGCATCTCGCCCCGGTGGCGATCGTTTTCTCGGGATGCGACAGACTCCGATCAGCCCGCGGGGCGGGCCACCGGGCTCGCCCCCGGCTCCCTGGTCAACACATAGAGTCCGGTACCGATGATCGCCGCGTGAATGAAGATCCACGGGACGAACACCGCGGCATCGTAGCCGCTCGCCAGCATGTACGAATCCCAGGCCAGGCCGCGGGTGATCTCGACCGCAATCACCGCCCAGCCGATGCCGGCAACAAGCCGTGGGATCATCGATGCCGCGAGTAGCACCACACCGAGGGCGGCCACCTCAAGCCCGAACCCGATCCATGTGTCGACCACGAATTCGGCCAGGGCATCGCCGTCAGACGCGGCATCCAGCGTCCCACTCGGCGCCGACGACCGGATTGGGGCCCGCACGATGGCCATCATGATGGCGTTGACGACGTAAACCACGCCCACGATCCGGAGCCACCAGACTGTCCACTTCACTTGAAAACCTCGCGCACGCTAGAGTCGCCGGATTCTACACGTTCGCCCGCCCCACAACCGCCATCAGTACCCCGACCGTCACGGAGGGCTCTCCCCCTGTCCCTGCCCTATCCCATCGCCACTCCCCTCCCCCATCTTCTTGGCGTCCTTGGCGTCCTCGCGGTCAATCCCCCGTCCCACGCGCCAACAGTACCCCGACCGTCAGGGAGGGGCCCGCCCGGCCTCACCGGCACACCCCCTTACCCCGCTCACACGCGTGAGGACCAGATCGCCTCACACCGGCACGGCAGTCCGTTCCTCTTCCGCAACCCCGCCTGCCTCCCACTCCGCCGTCTCCCGCAGCCGCTTCCTCAGGTTCGCGAACTGCCGCACCTGCATGATCCAGTGCGAAGGCTCCAGCATCGTGTAGCCCAGGATCGGCTTCAGCCAGCCCGGGCTGAACGACCAGTATCCGCTCACCACCAGCCGCGTCCGCCCGCCCGGCAGTTCCTTCAGCAGAAACCCCCAGGTCGAGTCCGTGTGGAACCGCGGCCGTCCCGCCGCTGGGTCAAACGGCCGGCCCCGCAGATCCAGCGACATCCTCAGGCAGAGGAACCGCTCCGGCTCTAGCGCCACCACCTCCCACCACTCGCTCCCGTCCGGCTTCGCAACGAACCGGCTCCCGACGTGGACCTCCTGCCACTCCGGGCGCACCGCCCGCGTACTGTGGCGCCCGAAGTTGTCTAGGACATCCCAGCTGTACCAGCCGCCCCGGTCGTGCCCCATCTGCACCAGCCATGGCCACACAGCCGAAGGTGGCGCGTCGAATTCCGCCGCCATCGTCGCGCTCCTCGTCCCGCCCGGCACGATCTCCGCGCCGGGGAACGGTCCCCTGAACTCCTCCTCCGTCGCACCCCAGTGCACCATCCGCGGGCGCACGATGAGCGCATATGCGCCGGCAGCCACGACCCCGGCTGCCCCGAGCAACCTGACCGCGTTCATCGCCGATCCTCCTGCTGAACTCCGTCTCTACGCTCCCACACCGAGAGCGCCAGAACCGCCACCCACGCCAGGTAGGCGTAGATGTTCACTCGCTCCACCAGCCCCATCCCGGGAGTGGACTGGTCATCCACCACCCTCGGCACGTACGCCGTGGTCGCCAGGCCAAACACCACGAGCACCCCGATGGTGACGAACGTGTAGACCCGGAACCGCCGCCCATGAACGCCCGCCGCAAACCCCATCGCGACGAGGAACAGCACGGACATCAGCAGCGTCGCCGGCCCGTGCATCGACCCGCGGAACGTCTCGTCGGTTCCGCGAATGTCCATCGGGAATGCCAGCATCGCCGCCTGGCCGACCACCGCGCTCGCCGCGAGCGCAACCGCCGCAACCCTCAACCCACGCCGCTGGCCAGCCACCAGCCAGAGCCCTATCGCCAGCGCCACGATCAGGACGTTGTACACCGTCCCGAGAGCGATCCAGAGATCTCGGGTCGGTGCGCCGCTCGCCGAAAGCTCGCTCACGGCCTGCGACGCGTAGCTGTACCCCTCGTACCGGAACGAGGCGACCAGGTCCATCCCCAGGTACCACACCGAGGACACCACCCCCGCGGCAAGCAGTCCCGCGATCACCCGCCCCGGCACATGGGCCGCCGGGCGCCGTACCGCCCATCCGGCGCGTGGTTCGCCACTTTCCTGCCGTTGCATCGTGCCACCTCCTACCCACCACAAGATCCCACTCCCTGCCCGTTACCGGAACGGCCAACCGTTCCAGAGTTCCGGGGCCCTTCGTTCCTGGAATTCGAAGTGACACCCTCCCCTTCCAACTCCGTCAGCCCTCTGCCACACTCCCCCGGCCCACAAATCCCCTCGGAGCCACCATGAAGACAACCCTCTACCATCTCCAGGTCAACATCGATACGGCCAACACGCCCTTTTACCGCGACCTCCTCGCCTTCCTCGGCTGGGACACCCTCTACGACGCAGACGGCATCTTCGGCGCCGCCGCCGAAAACGCCGCCAGCCTCTGGTTCGTGCCCCAGGCCAACACCGCCGCCAACGACTACGACGGCCCCGGCGTCAACCACATCAGCATCGGCGCCCCCTCCGAGGCCGATGTCGACGCCACCGTCTCCTACCTGCACGACCACGGCCGCGAGACCCTCTTTGAGACCCCGCGACACCGCCCCGAGTTCTCGGCCGGCCCGGACCAGACCTACTATCAGGTCATGTTCCGCTCCCCCGACAACGTCCTCTTCGAAGTCGTTTACACCGGCCCCAAACAGGGGTAGCGCAACGAAGAGGCCCGGCATTGCCGGGCCCCCCTTGCACAAGCTGCGACGTCCGTCAGGACTTCGGCTTGATGTTGTGGTTGCTGCTGAACACGTTCTCCGGATCGTACTTCGCCTTCACGGCCGCCAGCTTCAAGTACGTGTCGGCCAGGTAGGCATCCGTCACGCGCTCCTTGCTGTCGTCGCTCAGGAAGTTGACGTACGCGCCGGTCGCCCGGTCCCGCACCTTGTTGAACAGCTCGTCTGTCCAGGCGAACTCCCGCTCGTCGTCGGCCGCATCGAACCAGCCGTCGATGATCGTGTACCAGTACTTCTCCGCGCGGTGCGAGTAAGCAGTCGCCTGGGCATCAACCCGGCTCACCTGTCCGCCGAGTACGCGGAACGAGATGATCGAAATCGGCGTCTGCGAAGCCTCCATCGCCTTGACCGACTCGTCGATGAGCTCCCGGTCGAACTCCCTGACGAACATCTGCCGCGTGGCGTTCCGGTGCGGAGTTTCGCCCGCCTCGGCCAGCGCGTAGATGCCCGGGTAGGGCATCGGCTGCGCAAAGTCCACAAGCACGCCGAGGTCCTTGAACGGCTGGATGACGCGCATCCCTTCCTCGATATCCCCAAGCCACACCAGGCCGAGGATGAACACCACCTGGCCCACCATCTCCTCGGGGATGAACGGCGCCGGCGGCGCGTGCATCAGGAACGAAATCGTCGTCAGGTCCTCAGGTGCCTCATCGGCGATCTGAAGCGCGCGCTCGATGACGTCTGTCGTTGCCGGCAGCACCAGGGCGCCCGCAAGGACCAGCGGCTCGATCGGCGTCAGCCGGAACTCGAACCGCGTCGCCACGCCGAAGTTCCCGTGCCCGCCCCGCATCGCCCAGAACAGGTCCGGGTTCTCGTCCGCGCTGGCCGTCACGAACTCGCCCTCGGCGGTCACCAGCTCGATGCTCTGCAGGCTATCGATGGCCAGGCCGTGCTTCCGCGCCAGCCAGCCAACGCCACCGCCAAGCGTGAGACCGCTGATCCCGACCGTGGCCGCGTCCCCCGTCGGGATGACGTAGCCCTGCTCGAACGTCGCAGCCGTCACCTGCCCGGCCCTCGCGCCAGTCTGCACCCAGACCTTCTCGCGCTTCGTGTCCACCTGGATTTCGTTCATCAGCCCGAGGTCGATGACCACAGCTCCGTCCGCCGTGCCGTGGCCGCCGAGCCCGTGGCCGCCGCCGCGGACCGCGATCGGGT
>CAYPAZ010000137.1:0-6564 GCA_964408835.1 uncultured Anaerolineaceae bacterium | reverse complement strand
CGGGGCCCTGCTCGGGGAGCTTGAAGCTGCCGGGCTTCTCTGGCGTCGGGGTTGGCGTGGGCTTGGTGCCCAGGCCAGGGTTGAATGGGGGCTGAGGAGTAGGCGGCTCGCCGAGTTCGTCGGTTGGGCCGACGCAGCTGACGCCGCAGCCGGGGCCGGGGCCGGGGTCGTCGTCGGACGGGTCGTCGTCGGAGGGCTCATCGGAGGCAGGCCCACCGGACTGGTCGACGCCGCCGTCCTGGCTGGCATCGGTGCCGTCCGTGGAGGTGTCACCGGTGGTGTCGAAGGCGGAGACGGCGTCGGTTTCGTCGTGGTCGGTTGGCTCATCGGCGACGAGCTCGCCGCCAGCCTGGCCGGATGAGAGGTTGAGGGTGGTGCCGACGAACAGGCCGACGGCGAGGAAGAGGAGGAGGAGAGCCGCGAGGAGCGAGTAGCGGCCTGTGCGGTTGTTGTTGTCTGAGCGTTCCACTGGAGGTTCCTTTCGAGGTTTCTGGCAATGAGACAGGGGAACCGGAGATTTCTTACACGAGGCGGTTGCAGCAGGTTGGAGAGCCGGTAGGATTCCGGGCCACGGAGGGATAAGGGATGACAGAAGGGCCACTCGCGGGCGTGCGGGTACTTGAGTTCAGCCAGATCATCGCGGGGCCGTTCTGCGGGATGCTGCTGGCGGACATGGGCGCCGACGTAATCAAGTTCGAGCCGCTGGAGGGCGAGCCCTGGCGGACGCTGGTTGAGCTGGTGCCGAAGGAATCGCGGACGTTCGCGAGCCTGAACCGGGGGAAGCGTGGGGTGGCGATGGACATGGCGCGGCCGGAGGGCCGCGAGGCGCTGTACCGGTTGGCGAAGACCGCCGACGTGGTGATCATCAACTACCGGCCGGGCGTAGCGAAACGGCTGGGGATCGACTATGAGTCCTTGAGGGCGGTCAACCCCAGCATCGTGTACTGCGAGAACACGGCGTTCGGGCCGAACGGTCCGCTGGCGGGGGTTGGGGGGTACGACATCATCGTGCAGGCGATGACGGGGCTGATGGCGGGGGAGGCGAAGATGTCGGGCGAGGTGCCGACGTTCATCTACCCCGCGATCGTGGATTACGCGACCGGGATCCAGATGGCGAACTCGATCAACGCGGGGCTGTTCGCACGCGAGCGGACGGGCAAGGGGCAGCGGATCGACAGTACGCTTCTCGGGACGGCGCTGGCGGTGCAGACATCGCAGTTCATGCGGCTGGAGGCGTTCGACTCGGAGCCGCTTGAAACGATGCTGGAGGAGCTGAGGGCTGCTCGGGCGGCTCAGCGGCCGTTCCGGGAGCAGGTGCAGATTCACCTGAAAGCACGGCCTGTCGCAGTGGCGAACGTGTACTACCGCGTGTACCAGACAGCGAACGGGTTCGTGGCGGTTGGCGCGCTGAGCATGCCGTTGCGGAAGAAGGTCCTGCAAGCGACCGGGCTGACGGACCCACGGTTCCAGCCGGATGGGACGTTCGACCCGATGCCGCCAGGGTGGGCGGAGGCGGCGGAGAAGCTCGTCGCGGAGGCGGAGGCGCTCTTCCTTTCGAAGCCGACGGAGCACTGGATGGACGCGCTGGGCGAGCTCGATGTCCCTGTTGGGCCGGTGTACTTCGTGGAAGAGCTGATGAACCACGAGCAGGTGGTGGCGAACGGATTGGTGGCAGACGTGGACCATCCGCTGCTGGGGCCGGCGCGCATGGTGGGTCCGGCCTTCCAGATGACGGAAACGCCACTAGCGGTACAGGGGCCCAGCCCGATGCTGGGCGAGCACACCGAGAGCGTCCTGGAGGAGGTGGGGTATACGGAGGAGGAAGTGGGGCGCCTGCGGGCCGCGGGGGTGATCAACTAGCGGGAGGGGAAGGTGTGACGAGGGGAGAAGTGAGAGCCGGGGACCGCCGGCTACGCTTGCTTCCCCTGCCACACGAGAAGAGGCAGGCCGCCCATGATGACCATTACGGCGCCGAGGATGAATGCGAGGTGCGGCCAGACCCCGCCTTCGGACGCTGCAAAACCTGTCCCCGCCGCAGGAGGTCGCGGGGTTTCGGAACCGGACCCCTCGACGCGATCGCCCTGCGTCTCCTCGGTTGGAGGAGCGACTACCTGGATGGTGCTGGAAGCGGTGGCGCCGACGTTCGAGGAGACCGTGACGGTTACCGTGCCAGGGGTAGAGCTGACGAACTGGATGCCGCCTTCGGCGACGTTGAGGGAGACGAGGTTCGGTGCGAGCTGGCCGAACTCGTCAGCGCCAACGACGGAGGCAACGACGTTGACGGAGATGGGGTCGGGGCCTTCGACGCGGACGGTGACCCAGGCCTCCTCTCCGACGGCAACGGCGCCGGAGGCGGGGATGAGGGTGATCGTGTAGCCAGACTGCGCTTCTGCGGGGCGGGCGTTCCAGTAGAAACCGGCGGCGACGACGGCGATGACGAGGAAGAAGACGGAGAACGTGGCTCGAGTCATGGAACCTTCCTGTCACCTTTCGTGTCCATCCGGGTCTGGAACGGTGGACGGTGTGTAAACAAAGTATGCGCCACCTACGGCGAGACGCAATATGAGACACGTTAGAACCGGCAAACGGAAACTCGACCCAGCGGGCGATGGCTTCGATACTGGAGGGGTTCCGAAGGCTGGAGTATCGGCCGCGAGCCGAACAGAAAGAGGTAGCGATGCGGAAACCGTGGATGATCCTGATGGCACTCGTGGCGATGCTTTCGCTCGCGCTGGTGGCATGCGGCGGCGACGACGACGACGACGATGACAATGGCGATGGCTCGCCCCGCCCGACGGCGACTCAATCGTCGGGAGGGAACGGGAACGGGAACGGGAACGGGGGAGGGAACGGCGGATCCGGGGACGCGGAGACGGACTTCCGGGCGCGTGCGAACGCTCTGGAGGGCAAGACGTTCAGCGCGACGTTCCAGATTCGATATGAGGACTCCATCGACGGGATCCAGGACGGGACGATGCGGTTCGCGGTCGACCCCGAAGGGGGTCGTTTCGCGCTGTTCATCGACGCTAGCGGAGACGGCGGACTGGTGAGGGGCGCCTTTATTGAGACGCCGGACGCCTCGTACATCTGCTTCGACGAGCCTCCGGATGACCCGGGATGCATCGACCTGGCGCTCCTTGGCGGATCCGGCGGGTTGTTTGCGGGGCTGTTCTCCGGGTTCAACGTCCAGGGACTGATCGCCGACGCCGCTGAGAACGCGGGCCGAGTCGAGAGGATCGCGGACCGGACCATCAACGGACGAAGTGCGGAGTGCTACCAGTTTGAGGATGTGGACGGCGACGGGGTGGCGTGCTTCGACAAGCAGACGGGGGTGGTGCTGTTCGTCCAGGGCGAGGACTCCGACGGGAACTTCAGGCTGGAAACCGCAAGCTACAGCGAGAGCGTCTCGGACTCGGACTTCGAGCCGCCGTTCCCGCTGGTGGACCCTGACGACTTCTAGGCGCAAGCGGCACTGAGATCTCGGGAAGCCCGGGCTGATAGCCCGGGCTTCTTCTTTGGCCTGCTGGCGGGTTGCTATACGCTGTAGGTCTCGAAACTCGACCCCCGCGCCGGAGCACCAATGGAGAAGCCACGGACCCTGTCGGAGAAGATCTGGGAGAGCCACCTCGTGAGGCACGAGGAGGGGAAGCCCGACCTTTTGTACATCGACCTGCACCTGGTCCACGAGGTGACCTCCCCACAGGCGTTCGAGAGTTTGCGGCTGGCGGGGCGGAAGGTACGACGCCCAGACCTGACGCTGGCGACGGTGGACCACAACGTGCCGACGATCGACAGGGACAAGCCGTGGGTGGACCCGCTTTCGGTGCAGCAGGTGGAGGCACTTCGGAAGAACACGACGGAGTTTGGCGTGCCACTGTTCGGGGTGAACGACGTGCGCCAGGGGATCGTCCACGTAATCGGGCCAGAGCAGGGATTGACGCAGCCGGGCATGACCATCGTCTGTGGCGACAGCCACACATCGACGCACGGCGCGTTTGGGGCGCTGGCGTTCGGGATCGGGACGAGCGAGGTGGAGCACGTACTGGCCACGCAAACGCTGCCGCAGGCGCGGCCGCGGACGATGTCTATCGAAGTGAGCGGGGTGCTTCGTGAGGGTGTGACCGCCAAAGACGTGATCCTGGCGATCATCCGGAAGATCGGCGTCGCGGGAGGCGTTGGGCACGTCGTGGAGTACCGGGGCGATGTCATCCGAGCGCTCTCCATGGCGGGGCGGATGACTATCTGCAACATGTCAATCGAGGCGGGGGCGCGGGCGGGAGTGATTGCGCCGGACGAGACGACGTTCGAGTTCGTTGAGGGGCGGCCGTTCGCGCCAAAGGGTGCGGAGTGGGAGACGGCCCTGGACGAGTGGCGCCAGCTGCCTACGGATGAGCAGGCGGTCTTCGACACGTACGTTGAGTTGAAGGGCGATGAGATCGAGCCGTGCGTGACGTGGGGGACGACGCCGGCGCAGAGCGTGCCCGTGACGGGCCGGGTGCCGGACCCGGCCGAAATGCCGACTCTGGCTCTGCAGGAGCAAGCCCAGCGGGCGCTGGACTACATGGGCCTGAAGCCGAACACGGCGATCCAGGATATCCAGCTGGACAGGATCTTCCTCGGGTCATGCACGAACAGCCGGATCGAAGACCTGCGGGCCGCTGCCGAGGTTGTACGGGGCAAGAAGGTAGCATCGACGTTAAAGGCGATGGTGGTCCCGGGTTCGGGGCTCGTGAAGCTGCAGGCCGAACAGGAGGGCCTGGACGAGGTGTTCAAGGCAGCGGGGTTTGAATGGCGGGAGGCCGGCTGCTCGATGTGCCTGGGGATGAACCCGGACATCCTCTTGCCGGGCGAGCGATGCGCTTCGACTTCGAACCGGAACTTCGAGGGGCGCCAGGGGACCGGCGGTCGAACCCACCTGGTGAGCCCTCAGATGGCCGCGGCGGCGGCCCTGGCCGGGCACTTCGTGGACATTCGCGAGTGGGGGAAGAACTGATGGAGCCCGTGAAGCGCATCAAGGGGAACGCGATCCCGCTCAACCGGGCGGATGTGGACACAGACCAGATCATCCCGGCGCAGTATCTGAAGCGGATCGAGCGGACGGGGTTTGGAGAGTTCGCGTTCGAGACGTGGCGGAGGGACCCCGACTTCGTGGTCAATAACGCACTGTACCAGGGAGCGCCAATCCTGCTTGCGGGGCCGAACTTCGGGTGTGGGTCCTCGCGGGAGCACGCGCCGTGGGCGATCGAGGACATGGGCGTGAAGGCGATCATCGCGCCTTCGTTCGCGGACATCTTCCGGAACAACTGCGCGAAGATCGGGCTGCTGACTGTGGTGCTGCCGCCGGAAGACATCGAGCACTTGATGGCGCGTGCCGAGGAGCTGCCTTCGGCGGAGCTGGTGGTGGACCTCGAGAGCCAGACGGTGGCGACGGCGGATGGGTCGTTCGTGCGTCACTTCGACATCGACCCGTTCATCAAGAACAACCTGCTAAACGGGCTGGACGATATCGGGCTGACGCTGCTGGATGAGGGGGCGATTACCGTGTTCGAGGGGACAAGGGACGCGCGGCTGCCGGTAACTACGAACTGAGCTTGCGGAGACGGGCCTGGGCCGCTTCGAAGGCGGCCTTGCCAGCCGGGGAGAAGTCGTAGCCCAGGGCATCCACGGCGGCCGCAAGGTAGGTCGGACGCGACTCAACGGCAGTCACTTCGTAGAGGAGTTCTAGCAGCCCGGGCTTGCGGCTTGAGACCATCGCAGCGCAGGCGTAGGCGAATACCTCGTCCGTGGCGTGCTTGAGCAAGCGGCGAAGGGCTGGGAGGAGGTCGGCCCAGGCATCGGCCTCGACGAAGAGGTCGCAGAGGCCGATGTGGAGGAGGTCATCCGCGGTTTGGAGGCGCTCCGCGAGGCTGAGGAGGGGACGCGGCGGAAGGCCAGTGAGGTGGCGGACGGCCTCCGCAGCTGTAGTGGAGTTTCCCATGAGCGTGGCGACGGTGAGCAGGGCGGTCTCGTGCCCGCCGGAGGCGAGGACGCGGACGGCGGTGAGGGCGGGTTCGCCGGTGCCCTCTTCGGCATCGGTGAGGAGTTCTACGGCCCAGAGGGCCGCTGCAGGTGCGTCGACCGAGTCCAGGCTCGCAAGCGCGGCGGCGCGGAGAGTGCCGCCGGTTGTGTTGAGCCCGGGCTCGTGGTGCTGGGCCGCTTCCTCCAGCAAGGGGATGTCATCGACGGTCGCGCGGCCACGCATTGCCCGGACAAGGGCGGCGCGGACGAAGGCGCCCGGATCCAGCTTGCGGCCGGCGGAAGACGAGAAGTGCTGGTAGATCTCAACGAGGGCGGGCTGGATGCGCGGGTTGGCAATCCCTTCGAGCAGGTCGACGACGGCTTCGACGAACTGGGGGCTGCGACCGGGACGGAGCGCTGCGACTGCCGCCTCGGCGCGGGCCGTGCCGGACAGGGAGCGGATGTTGTCGAGCTCGGCGCGGGCGGCTGCGAGGTCGGCGTAGGAGTCGCGGCGGCGCGGCATGGCGCCATGGTACTCCGTAGCAGGGGAGGGGCGACTGGCGCTCA
>CAYPAZ010000136.1:0-6574 GCA_964408835.1 uncultured Anaerolineaceae bacterium | reverse complement strand
GAGATCGGGCGGCAGTTCCAGGACGCGTTGTGGGTGGACCACGAGTTCGAATGGATGAGCAACCTCGAGTACGCGGGAGCGGACGTACCGGCGCCCATTGTCTGCAACGAGAAGGCGATCCTGATGGAGCTGGTAGGAGAACGTGATGAGCCAGCGCCGAAGTTGCAGGACGTGGCGCTGGAGCAGGCGGAAGCGCCGGGCGTGTGGGCGCGGATCATGTGGAACGTGGAGGTGCTGCTGCGGGAGAACTGCATCCATGGGGACCTTTCGGCGTTCAACATCCTGTACCACGAGGGGCGGCCGGTGCTGATCGACCTGCCGCAGTGCGTGGATCCGCGGTTCAACCGGCAGGCGCAGGCGCTGCTGGAGCGGGACATCGCGAACGCTGCGCGATACTTCCGGCGATGCGGGATAACGGTAGATGCGGGACGAGAGGCGCGGCGGCTGTGGAAGCGGTGGTTGGTGGGGGATCTGTGAACCACCGGCGGCGTCAGGTGAGGATGCCTGAGGCGAGGAGGGTTGCGACGGCTTCGTCCTCCAGGCCGAGGAGCTCGGTGAGGACCGGGAAGGTGTCGTCGCCGAGGTCGGGGGTGCCGAACCGGGGTTCAGGGCGGCGGCCGTTGAAGAACGCGGGGAAGTGGTCCATGCCGTGAGCGCCCCACACGGGGGACTCGGTGGTGGTGTAGAAACCGCGGTGGGCGACCTGGGGATCGCGGACGGCGATGTCTTCGGCGTCCTGGACGGGGCCGCAGGGGATGCGGCGGGCGCTCAGGATTTCGAGGACTTCGTAGCGGTCGAGGGGGCGGGTCCAGGCGGAAATGGCGGCATCGAGGTCGTCCTGGTTGGCGAGGCGAGCGGCGTGGGCGTCGAAGCGTGGGTCTTCCGCGAGCTCGGGCCGGGCCATGGCCTCGCAGAGGTCACGGAACTGCTGGTCGCCGCGGGCGGCGAGGGCGACCCAGCGGTCTTCGCCGGCGCACTGGTAGATCCCGTGCGGGACCCAGGCGGCCCAGGGGTCGCGGTTGCCGACCGGCTCGTGGCGGGTGCCGTTGACGAGGTGGTCGATGAGGGTGGCGGCCATGACTCCGAGGCCGAGCTCGTACTGGGCGAGGTCGATATCGAGCCCTTCGCCGGTGGCGTCGCGGTGAGCGAGGGCTTCGAGCGCGGCGAGCGCAGCGGCGAGGCCGGAGAGGTGGTCAGTGAGCGAGAACCCGTAGCCGAGGTCGTGGCGGCCGGGAGGGTTGGTGAGGTAGGTGAGCCCGGTAAGGGCATGGACGGTGGGGGCGAAAGTGACGAAGTCCTTCCATGGACCGTCCTTGCCCATGCCGCCCATCGAAATGACGGTGATCCCGGGGTGGTCCCGGGCGAGGGCGGGACGGTCGAGACCCCAGCGAGCGAGGACTCCCGCGGCGAAGTTGTCGATGACGAGGTCGCAGTGGCGGGCGAGCCGGCGGCAGAGCTCTTTTCCTTCTGTGGTAGCCATGTTGACGAGGATGCTGCGCTTGTTGCGGTTCCAGGAGGCGTAGTAGGGGTGAGAGGGGTTGTTCGCGCCGCCGGCGCGGGAGGCGCTCGAAACCTTGATGACATCGGCGCCAAGGTCGGCGAGGACGCGGGTGCCGAAGGGGCCGGCGAGGACGTGGGTGAAGTCGAGGACGCGGACGCCGGCGAGCGGCTGTTCGGCCCGAATGGTGGAATCGGAGATGCGCTGAGCCGGAGACCGCGGATGCCAGGAGATGTCGACGGTTTCGACGCTGGAGGGTGCCGCGATGTGGCCGACATCGGCGGAGGTGCGGAAGAGGCGACCGGGGAGTGGGATGGGGCCGGCGCGGGGGACTTCCACGTCCTGGATGTAGTTGCGGGCAGTGATCTGGGGTGACTTGAGCGCGGTTTCGACATCCCAGACAACACCGAAGGAGAGTCGTCTGCGCTGGGCTTCGAAGAAGAGTTCCCCGGCATCGCGGGGGGCGACCCATTCGCGGAGGACCTCCATGACGCGGGGGAAGTCACGGACGAGGGCGACGACGTTGGGGTACTTCTCCTTGTCGGTGAGGTCCTGGGCTGCGCCATCTTCGACGAGCCAGGGGAGGACATCTTCCATGAGCCGGAGAGCGGCGGTGACCATGAGGCCCTGGCCGTTGCGGTCGGGGTAGACCTGATAGCCGCCGCTCCAGTGGAGGCTGCCCTGGCGGGGGGCGATTGCAGACTTCCAGCTCCCTCCGGTGGGAAAGAACCACTGCATGACCATCTGTTCGGTGCAGGAGATGAGGGCTTCGTGGGCGGAGAGGTCGACGAGCTGGAATTCGCCTGTTGAGCGGGCGGCACGATGGGCGGCGAGGGCGCAGATGGCGGCGTAGAGGCCGACGGTGTGGGCAGTCTGGTTGCCCCAGCCGTTGAGGGGAGGGGTGGACGGGTCGCCAGTGATTGATGCGGAACCGCAGAAGGCGTTCGCGACGAGGTCGTTGACCTCGAGAGCGGACCAGGGGCCGGCCTGGCCGAAGGGGGTGACCGTGACTCGAGCGAGGGCTGGGTTGGCCTGCTCCAGGTCGGCCGGGGAGCGTGGCGCGGCGGACTCGGGCCAGTCATCGATCAGGATGTCGGCGCGGGTGAGGAGTTCGAGGAAGGGCGCGCGGCCCGGGGCTGAGTCGAGGTCGATGGTGAGGATGCGCTTGCGGGCGTTGTACCAGGTGGACTGGATGGACACGCCGGTGTCCCGGACGAACGGGGGTTCAGCGTCGAGCGGGTCTCCGCCAGGGGAGACGATGCGGAGGACATCGGCACCGGCGTCGGCGAGGAGGCGGCCGGCGAAGGCGACGTTGAAGCCACCAGACTCGATGACGCGGAGACCGTGGAGGGGAGGGGCCATGGTGGGTACAGTCTTGGGTCTCCGGTCGTCAGTCGCCAGTCCGGAGGGTCATCAGCGAGTGTTGGGCTAGGATTGGCCGATGCGGGCGTTGGCCGGGCGGTTCTCGTTGTTCCTCGGGGTAGGGGTTGGGGCGGCGATCTATGTGCTGTGCGACCGGGTGCTGGGGTCGCCGCTGCTCGGACTTCTGGAGGGGTGGATCCTCGGGTCGCTGGTGAAATCGGAGGCGGATCTGTGGGCGCTGGGGGAGGTGAAGCGAGAACCGGACGCGCGGCCGTGGCTGGCGCGACGGCGGGTGAGGCGCCGGGTGCTCGCGGGGCTCGTGGTTGTAGCGGGGTTCTCGTGGTACGGGATCGGGGAGGTTGTGGGGGAGATCGGGGCGGACGATGTCGGCGAGTGGATCCGGGACCTTGGGCCGTGGGGGCCGGGGCTGGTGATCGTCAGCCTGGCGGTGGCGATGATCATCTCGCCGATCCCGAACCTGCCGTTCATGATTGCGGCGGGGCTGGCGTGGGGCACGCCACTGGGGACGCTGTACTCGATGCTGGGGCAGTTCGCAGGGGCGACATCGGTGTTCTTCATTTCGCGGAGGTTCGGGCGGCGGTTCCTGCCGCGGATGGTGGGAGAGACGGTGGCGGAACGTATCGACCGGCTGAGCGAGTCGATGGGGCCCATGCTGGTGTTCTGGGCGCGGATGGTGCCGCTCGTGTCGTTCGACTGGGCTTCGTATGCGGCGGGGCTGACGAGCATGAAGTACTGGCGGTTCATCCTTGCGGCGATGGGCGGGGCGATCATCCCGACGGCGATCGCGGTGTACTTCGGGGAGTCGCTGACGAGTTCATGGACAGCGCGATTCATCAGCATCGGGCTGATCGTGCTGGCGATCACGGTGCCGACGGCAGTGTGGCTGGTGCGTTACAGAGGTTCGCTACCGCGGCGTTCTGAGTGGCGGGAGGTGCTGGAGAGCCTGTTCGCGGGGGAGGGGAAGGCCGAAGAGGAAGATGAGGCGGACGCGGCTCCTGGGAGAAGGTAAAGGCCGGGTTGCTTCAAAGAGCGGGCGCGGGGTACGGTGCGGGAGCCCCCAGACCCCAAGCAGGTGATTAATGCCGGAATCTCCGCGCAGAGCGCTGGCTGTTGGTCTCGGACTGGTGATGCTTGTGGCGGCGGTGGTCGCGGCGGGTCAGCCGGCTGAGTCCAGTCGCGCGCAAGCCACGGAACACCCGATCGTGACGGTGGCAAAGCAGTATCTGAACACGTACCAGGGGGACTGCTGGCCGTTCGTCCGCAAGGTGGTGCTCGAAGCGACTGGGAAGCAGATGGGATTTGGCTACATCCAGGGATTCCTGGAAGGCGGGGCGTATGAGGTGCCCTACAGCGAGGCGCGGAACGGGGACATCGTGCAGATCGTTGACGATGCGCG
Source organism: uncultured Anaerolineaceae bacterium (assembly GCA_964408835.1). Classification (GTDB taxonomy): domain Bacteria; phylum Chloroflexota; class Dehalococcoidia; order Tepidiformales; family Tepidiformaceae; genus CAYPAZ01. The sequence goes on along the minus strand of CAYPAZ010000136.1, from coordinate 2,297 downwards.
GCCGGGGCCCGGGGTGAGCTACAACGGGCTGCACACGGCGATCATTGTGGACGTGAACCCCGACGGGACGTTCCATGCGCTTGATTCGAACCAGAAGTGGGATGGAGTGGTGCGGTGGCGGCCGAACTACAACCCGGCGCTGCGGGCGGCGCAGCTGGGCCTGAATGTGCACGTGTTCCGGTTCGATGCTGGCAGCGGTGGGGGCGGAGGCGCGCCGGCACCGGCACCGGCGGAGCCACCGGACGGGACACCGGCTACGGTTAGCGCAGACGGCGACGGGCTCAGGCTGCGAAGTGAGCCGAGCACCACCGCGAGCATAATCGCGACAATCCCGGATGGGACGACCGTGTGGATTACGGGGCCGCTGGCACCGGGCGGCGGGTTGCTCTGGGCGCCGGTGTACACGCATGGATGGGGGCACGGGTGGATGGCTGCCGCGTACCTCGTGGTGCAGGGGGAGAGTCCGCCGCCACCACCCCCAACGGGCGGGACAGGTGGTTCGGGGGCGGCGGCGATGCCGTACGGGCTGGCGGTATCGGGCGTGAGCAACGCGGCTGAATAGAGGCAGCCGGGGAACTACAGCAGGTCCAGGATCTCCGGAATGCTGGAGACGATGTGGGCGGGCTTGTGGTCGCGGAGGGGTGGCTCGCGGTCGGTGCGGTGCCAGAGGAGGACGGAGCGCATCCCGGCCATGTTGGAGCCAGCGATATCCGCTTCGAGGGAGTCGCCGATGAAGAGGCACTCGTGCGGTTCGCAGCCGGCGCGTTCGAGGGCGATGGAGAAGATGCCCTGGTGGGGCTTACAGGACCCGGCGGCTTCGCTGGAGAGGATTGAGTGGAACCAGCGGTCAAGGCCCGCGATGTCGGTCATGTTTTCGAGGCCTTCCTGGTCGACGTTGGAGACGATGCCGAGGTGCAGGCCGGAGTCGCGGATGGCCTGGAGCGTTTCGGGGACGCCGGGGCGGAACTGGAAGGTGGCGGCGCGGTCCGGGTCGCGGTAGGAGTGGTAGAAGTCGAGATCCTCGGGTGAGAGCTGGACGCCGAGGGCGGTGGCCATGCCGGTGAGGGCATCACCGAACATGTCGCGGTGGAGGTAGAAAGGCCTTGGGAGGTACTCGCGATAGACGACGCGGAGGGATTCCATGTAGGCGCGCATGAGTTCGCGCGGTTCGTGAGCGATACCGGCGCGACGAGCGGTGGCGACGATGGCGGCGTTGTTGCCGGGGCCCATGGTGCCGTAGTCGTAGAGCGTGCCGCCGAGGTCGAAGAGGACGGCCCTGGTGGATGTTGGACTGGGGGATTTCGTTGATTCGGAGGTCATGGGCTGATTCTGGACGCCAGCGGTCTGTGATGTCGAACCTGCCTCAGCGTTCGTCGGGGAGGAGCTGGGTGAAGAGCGGGAGGAGGTTGGGACCCTGGCGGAGATGGTGGCCACCGTCGACCGGGACGACCATGCCCGTGACCCAGGAGGATTCGTCGCTGAGGAGGTAGGCCGCGGCGGCGGCGATGTCGTCGGTGGTTCCCAGGCGGGAGATGGGCATGCGGCGGAGGTACTCTTCGACGGCGACGGGGCTGGAGGTGAGGCCGAGAGCGAGGTCGGTGGGGACCAGCCCGGGGGCGATGGCGTTGACGCGGATGTTGTGGGTGCCGAGGTCATCGGCGGCGCAGCGGGTGAGCATGTTCACGCCGGCCTTGGAGACGCAGTAGGCGGTCATCCAGTGGTGTGTGTGGGAGCCGGCGATGGAGCTGATGTTGACGATCGAGCCGCCGCCCGCCGCCTTCATCAGGCGGGCTTCATGGCGGACACAGCGATACATGCCTGTGAGATTGGTCTCGAGGATGCGCTGGAAGTCATCGACGGGGCCGTTGAGGACGCTGCCTGCGCCACCGGTGCCGGCCGCGTTGACGGCGAGGTGGAGCGCGCCGAAGCGTTCGGAGACGAAGGCGAAGGCGGTATCGACGGAGGCATCGGAGGCGACATCGCAGGGGACGTGGGTGGCGTTGGGGCCGAGGGATTCGGCGGCCTGGCGGACGACCTCTTCGCGGCGGCCGGCGAGGACGACGGAGCCCCCACCCTGGACGATGGCGGTGGCGCAGGCAAGGCCAATGCCGGTACCTCCGCCGGTGATGAATCCGACTTTGCCTTCGAACCGAGATGTCATGAGGTCCCCCACGATTGGAGTTTAGATTGGGGATTCTGGATTGCCGGCCCCGTGGAGCGCTACAGGGGGTCGCGGGCGCGGCGGGGAAGAGCGAGGGAGCGGAGGGTGGCCCGGGCGCGCGCGGGGATGGAGAGGC